>NZ_JBFAGB010000016.1:0-193835 GCF_040639875.1 Actinomadura sp. NPDC023710 | reverse complement strand
CGCGGTGAAGGGCGGCACGACGCTCGGCCCCGCCGTCAGGCGGTGCTGTAGGTGATGAGCTCCTCGCCCGTGCCGACCAGGCGGAGGCCGGCGTTCACCAGGACGCGGGCCGACGCCGGGTTGGACGGTTCCACGGTCGCGACGACCTTGTCCACGCCGGGCGCGGTCAGGGCGAACGCCACGATCGCGCGGGCGGCCTCGGTGGCGTACCCGCGGCGCCGGCGGGACGGGACGATGCCGTAACCGAACTCGACGGCCCCGTCGGCGGGCGGCCAGAACAGGCCGACGGCGCCGACCACCAGGCCGGTGGACCGTTCGATGATCTGGCGCTGGCCGTGCTCGCCGAACGCGGACGGGTGTTCGGCGATGAAGCCGGCGATGGCGAGGTCGCCTTCGGCGGGGAAGTCGTCCGCCCAATGGGCGAGCCTGCCGCCGGACACGACGACGGAGATCTCGCCGGGCGTCCACGGCCGCAGGACGAGACGGTCCGTGGTCAGATCCGCGTGGGTCAGGTCGGCGTTGGCCGGGTCTGAGTCGGGCAGGCCTGATGTGGTCAGGTCGGAAGAAGACAAGTCTGGCTCCTGGTCGTTCTGGACGACCGGGCCGCGCTCAACCGCGGGCGGCCCGGACAAGGGCGTGCTGAAGAAGCGCCACGCGGGCCATATTCATCAACCTCCCCTGTCGCAGGAACGCCGCAGAGCGTACTACGACCGGCCCACCTAGTGCGACCGGTCTCCGCCTGTTGCGACGGGCCCGAGCGTCCGCGGCGGTGATGGTGCCCGCGGCGGTCAAGGAACCCGGAAGCCGCGGAACGTCACGTGCCCCCGGGTCTTGAAGCCGAGCCGTTCGTAGAGCGCGATCGCCGGGGTGTTCGTCTCGGCCACGTGCAGGAAGGGACGTTCGTTCCGGGCCGCGATGCGCGTCGCGAGCGCGCGGATCAGGCGTGCGGCGTGGCCACGCCCGCGCGCCTCGGGGGCGGTGCAGACGGTGCTGATCTCCGTCCATCCCGGAGGCCGGAGCCGTTCGCCCGCCATCGCCACCAGTGCGCCTTCGTCGCGGATGCCGACATAGGCGCCGAGTTCGCGGGTGCGCGGCCAGAACGGCCCCGGTCGGGTCCGTGCGACGAGGTCGAGCATCTCGGGAACGCTGTCCGCGCCCAGTTCCACCACGCCGGTCTCGCTTTCGCCGCTCCCGGACCAGACCATCTGGAGGCCTTCGAGAACGAAGACCGGCTCCCAGTCCGGCGGCGGGGCCGCCGGACTGCTGAACATGTCGGCGAGTTCGCCTCGGCCGAGCAGCCGGGCGAGGTCGGCCCACTCCGCCGGGCCCGGGTCGGCGGACACCGTCGAGAAGGTCGAGACCTCCGGCCGGTAGGTGGCGGCCCGGCCGACCCGGCGGGCAAGGTGCGCGTGGTGACCGCGAAGCGACTCGCCCACGGGGTCGTCGAGGGCGACGTCGTCCCGGTCCGCCATGGTGCGGTACCTCCCAGGCCGTGCGTGAGGATCAGCGCCCTGGATGCTAGTCGGCGGGGATGTAGGGCGGGGCGACGCCCCAGCCCCAGTGGGGCATGGGGGCTTCGAGGGGCGGCTCGGCGCCCGGCTGGGAGTTGGCGAGGGCGATGCGGGTGCCCCACTCGAGGTAGGACGCGAACGCGGCGCGGAACTCCGGGTCGTCCGGGAGGGCGACCTCGTCCGCCGCGTCCATGAGGAGCGAGACCCAGCGGCGGCGCTGCGCCTCGGTGATGGACTTGCCGAGGTGATGGCTCACCATGTGGTGGTAGCCGCCGCGCTCGCGGCTGTAGCGCGCGGGCCCGCGGAAGACCTCGCCGAGCCACGCCGCGACCCACTTCGGGTGGTCCGGGGACATGTGCTCGAAGAGGGGGCGCAGCAGGTCGTCCTTGAGGACGATCGTGTAGAAGTGCTCGGTGAGCCGCTCCAACGCCTCGCTCCCGCCCGCCCAGTCGTACATGGTCGGGACGGACGACCCGGCGCCGCGCACCGCCGTCCGCTCGTAGTGCCGCATCTCCTCGATCTGCTGGACGTACGGCTTGATCTCGGCGAAGAACGCGGGGAAGTGCTCGCCGCCCCGGAAGCCCCGCATGTGGCCGTCGGCCGACGTCCAGCAGATGCGCAGGATGTAGGACGACGGCTCGTCGACGCACCTGGACAGCTCGTAGTCCACGCACTCGGAGGCGGCGGCGAGGGGGACGGAGGCCCGCGCGTAGGCGGCCTCGAAGTCCTCCGCGTCCTGCGGCTCGATGCGGTAGCGGATGTACTCGACGATCATTGTGCCCCCAGGCTGCTTCCGGTCGGATTATCACTGTAATCCTGTAATCATCCGACCGGAAGCGAAAAGATCAATCCTGGGTGGGCGAGCGGCGGAACCAGGCGACGGCGCCCGCCGCGGCCGCGAGGACCAGGGCGATCAGACCGATCCAGAGCCAGCCCGACGAGCCCCCGGAATCCCCGGTGGAGACGAGGTTCGTCCGGACCGGGGAGGGTGCGGGGGGCTGGGCGGCCCCGGACGAGCCCTGCACGGTGAACGTGTAGGTGCCCTCGACCGGATGGCCGTCCGACGCGACGACGCGCCACCCCACGGTGTACTTCCCGTTGGGCAGCGTGCCGCCGACGGCCTGGGTGACCTTGTTGTCGACCGCCTGCGCCGACCCGGCCTGGTACTGCTTGCGCGACCCGTCGGTCACGACCACGCGCGGCAGCCGTACCGGGTCGGCGTACGTCAGGACGATCTGGGACGGGGCCGCGACCGTCGAGTCCTTCGCCGGGCTCGCCGACGTCAGCGTCGTGTGCGCCGACGCCGGGACCGCGGTCGTCGCCAGGACGGCCGCGAACGCCGCGGCACCGGCGGCCCCGCGCAGCGCCGCCCGGGTCATGCCCGGCTCCGCGCCCGGGTCACGCCGTAGGCGCCGACCGCGATGCCGACCACGCCGACGGCGATGCCGATGCCGCCGAGCAGCCGGGCCGTCCCGTCGTCAGGCGACGCGGACGACGTCGCGGCGGCGGGCTTCACCTGCGCGGTCATGCCGGTCGTCGCCGTCGAGCCCTGGGGGAGGAGCTTCAGCACCGGCGAGGGGTGCTCCGGCTCGTCGGCCCCTTCGGCCGGGGGCTCCTCCCACTTGACGACCTCGCCGCCGGAGTACGTCTGGTCGGCCGTGAACACGAGCTGGTCGGTGTCGGTGGGCAGCGGCCCCATCGAGACGTCGAACTCCTCGAACCGGCCCGGCTCGATCTTGCCGCCGCTCCAGGTGATCTTCGTGACGGCCTCGGTCAGCTCGCCGCCCTCGGTCTTCACCGGCTTCGGCAGCCTCGACTTGTCCACCTTCACCGTCCAGCCGGGCAGCGGCCGGACCGACACCGACGACAGCGGGTGGTCGGTCGGCAGGTTCACCACGAGCTTGGTGGTGGAGGCGTCGTCGCGCTCGTTCGGCACGCGGAACGAGACCTTGGAGTACGAGCCCTGCTCGGCGGTCCTGGGGTTGACCGTGACGTGCGCGGACGCCGCCGCGGCCAGGCCGATCACGGACAGGGAGGCGAGGGACGCGACGGCGCCGGCGCGCCGGGCATGCGGAAGGAAGCGCATTGCGGAACTCCGTTCGAGACGTACGGGAATGGCCGGGCGCCGAGAACCGGCGTCCGGTGACGTACGGCGCTCCGGCTCAGGAGTGAGCGAGCGCCCTCGAACGCCGCGGCGGACCCCGCCGGACGACCTGGTGCCGCAGGGCGCGTCCGGTGGCCGTGACGGCGGCCGCCGCGGGCACCGTCCGGAGGGGGCGGGCCGGAGGCTCGGCCGGTTCCACGGCGAGCAGGGCCAGTAGCAGCCGGATCGGACGGTCCGCGAGGGCGGCGATCCGCCGGGCGAGCGACCACGCGGCCCGCTCGCCGCGCCGCAGCCACCACGCGGCCACCAGCGCGGCCGTGCAGTGCGCGAGCGTCATCACCAGGCCGTTGCCGCCGTGGGCGGCGGGGACCGCGACGGGTTCCACGGCGCCCGTCATGGCGGCGTGCGCCTCGGGCGCGTGGTGGGACGCGGCCGCCGCGGTGAACAGCGTGTGCAGGGCGAACTGCCCGCCGAGGAGCCCGCCCAGGATCGTCGCGAGCGAGCGCTCATGGCCCGCCAGCATCAGCGTCACGCCGAGGACGGCGCCGAAGCCCGTGAGCGCCGCCCAGGCCGGCACCGCCGCGCCGCCCGCCAGGACGTGCCCGAGGGTCGCCAGCGTCGCGCACACGGTGGCGAACACCACCGCGCGGGCGGGCCGGAACAGCGGCTGCGGCGCATGGGGGCTCATGACGGCCCCCATCGTCCCATCCGCGGCGCGCTCTGCCCAGCCGCCCCCGAACATCCGCCGACACGCCCAACATCTTGGGGTTGTGCGTTGATCGTCGACTAGATGTAGGGTTCAGTCCCGTGCTGGTCCGCCCCCGCCGCTCGCGGCGGGGGCGGCGTGAGAGGGAACCCGGTGGGAATCCGGGACTGCCCCGCAGCGGTGAGCGGGAACGACCGCCGTCATCGAGCACTGGGCCCGGCGGCCCGGGAAGCGACGGCCAGTAGGACGCCTCGGGAGAGGCGGTGCCCGCGAGTCCGAAGACCTGCCCGCACGCGAGACCGGGAGACCGGCCTCATCGGGGTTCCGGGTCCGTCCCGGATCGACACGTCCAGGCCTCGCGGGTGGGCCGGGGACGGAGCGCGGCCGACCGCCGCGCGCCGTTCGCATGCCTCCGCGAGGCGGCATGCGAGGGGAGATGCACGTGACACAGGTTCTGGCCGCGCCGCCGGCGGAGATCGCCATCGAGGTCGAGGCGGCCTGCGAGGGGGTACCGGGCGCCGAGGCCGGACGGGTGCTGGCCGCGGTCCGGTCCGCGGACGGGCTGGACGCGACGGCCCTGCGGGACCTCGCGATCGGGGAGGCCGCCGCGCTCATCCCCGCCGATCCCGGGTACTCCAAGGCCGCGGCGCGGCTGCTCGGCGGCCGGATCCGGGACGAGGCCGCGGCCGCCGGCGTCCGGACGTTCGCCGGGTCCGTCGCCGCCGCGCACCGGGAGGGCCTCCTGGCGGACGACCTGGCCGCCTTCGTCGCCGCCAACGCGGTGGCCCTCGACGCGCTCATCGACGACGGGGCCGACGACCGCTTCGAGTACTTCGGGCTCCGGACGGTCTACGACCGGTACCTGCTCAGGCATCCGCGGTCGCGGCTCGTCCTGGAACGGCCGCAGCACTTCTTCCTCCGGGTGGCCTGCGGCCTCGTCTTCCCCGGCGAATTCCCCGACGATGTCGGGCCGGAAGGTGCGGAGGGCCGACCCCCCACGGGCGACACCGCGACCGTGGACGAGGCCGCCGAGCTGTACGCGCTGCTCAGCACCCTGTCGTACCTGCCCAGCTCGCCCACGCTCTTCAACTCCGGGGCCCGCCGCCCGCAGCTCTCGTCGTGCTTCCTGCTCGACTCGCCGCGCGACGAGCTGGAGTCCATCTACGACCGGTACGGCCAGGTCGCGCGGCTCAGCAAGTACGCGGGCGGCATCGGCATCTCCTGGTCGCGGGTGCGGTCGCGGGGCTCGCTGATCCGGGGCACGAACGGGCACTCCAACGGGATCGTCCCGTGGCTGCGCACGCTCGACTCGTCCGTCGCCGCCGTCAACCAGGGCGGCCGCCGCAAGGGCGCGGCGTGCGTGTACCTGGAGCCGTGGCACGCCGACGTCGAGGAGTTCCTGGAGCTGCGCGACAACACCGGCGAGGACGCGCGCCGCGCCCACAACCTCAACCTGGCCAACTGGATCCCGGACGAGTTCATGCGCCGCGTCGAGGCCGACGCGGCGTGGTCGCTGTTCGACCCCAAGGAGGTCCCCGAGCTGGTCGACCTGTGGGGCGACGAGTTCGACGCGGCCTACCGGGCGGCGGAGCGGGAGGGACGGTTCGTCCGCCAGGTCCCGGCCCGCAAGCTGTACGGACGCATGATGCGGACGCTCGCCGAGACGGGCAACGGCTGGATGACGTTCAAGGACGCCGCCAACCGCGCCTGCAACCAGACCGCCGAGCCGGGCAAGGTCGTCCACCTGTCCAACCTCTGCACGGAGATCCTGGAGGTGACGGGCGACGGCGAGGCGGCCGTCTGCAATCTCGGATCGGTGAACCTGGCCGCGCACGTGGGGCCGTCCGGCGTCGACTGGGAGCGGCTCCGGTCGACGGTCCGCACCGCGGTCCGGTTCCTGGACCGCACCATCGACCGGGGCTTCTACCCCACGCCCGAGGCGGAGACGGCCAACCGCAAGTGGCGCCCGGTCGGGCTGGGCGTGATGGGCCTCGCGGACGTGTTCTTCACGCTGCGCCTGCCGTTCGACTCCGACGAGGCGCGCGAGCTGTCGACCCGCGTCGCCGAGGAGATCGCGCTGGCCGCCTACAACGCGTCGGCCGACCTCGCCGCCGCCCACGGCCCGCTGCCCGCCTATGCCGCGACCCGCACCGCGCGCGGCCTGCTCCACCTGGACCACTTCCCGGACGCGGCGCCGTCCCGTCCCGCCGACTGGGACGCGCTCCGCGCCCGCGTCGCGGAGGTCGGCCTGCGCAACTCGCTGCTCGTCGCGATCGCGCCGACCGCGACGATCGCCTCCATCGCCGGCTGCTACGAGTGCATCGAGCCGCAGGTGTCCAACCTGTTCAAGCGCGAGACTCTGTCCGGCGAGTTCCTCCAGATCAACCGCTACCTGGTGGAGGACCTGAAGTCGCTCGGGCTGTGGACGCCGGCCGTCCGCGAGGCGGTCAAGAAGGCGAACGGGTCCGTCCAGGGGCTCGTCGACCTGCCGGAGGAGATGCTGTCGCTCTACCGGACGGCCTGGGAACTGCCGCAGAGGGCGCTCATCGACCTCGCCGCCGCCCGCACCCCCTACATCGACCAGTCGCAGTCGCTGAACCTGTTCATGGAGACGCCGACGATCGGCAAGCTCTCCTCGATGTACGCCTACGCGTGGCGGGCCGGGCTCAAGACGACGTACTACCTGCGGTCCCGTCCGGCGACGCGGATCGCGCAGACGACGGTCGCCGCGGCCGTCTGCTCCCTGGAGAACCCCGAGACCTGCGAGGCGTGCCAGTGACCGTGCGAGAGGAAGGGCACAGGGGAGAGGAAAGGCGGGGCATGCTCCTCGATCCCGGAATGGACCTGACGCTGCGGCCGATGCGCTACCCGGACTTCTACGAGCGGTACCGGGCCGCGATCCGCAACACCTGGACGGTCGAGGAGGTCGACCTCGCCTCCGACATGGCGGACCTCGCACGGCTCACGCCCGCCGAGCTGCACCTCGTCAACCGGCTCGTCGCGTTCTTCGCCACCGGCGACTCGATCGTGGCGAACAACCTCGTGCTCAACCTCTACAAGCACGTGAACGCGCCGGAGGCCCGGCTCTACCTGTCGCGGCAGCTATATGAGGAGGCCGTGCACGTACAGTTTTATCTGACCCTCCTGGACACCTACCTGCCCGATCAGGACGAGCGCGTCAAGGCGTTCGCGGCGATCGAGCACATCCCGTCCATCCGGGCCAAGGCGGAGTTCTGCTTCCGCTGGATCGACTCGCTCGGCTCCCTGGACGAGCTCCGCGGCGCCGCCGACCGCAGGGCGTTCCTGCTGAACCTCATCTGCTTCGCGGCCTGCATCGAGGGGCTGTTCTTCTACGGCGCGTTCGCCTACGTGTACTGGCTCCGGTCGCGCGGCCTGCTGAACGGTCTCGCGTCCGGGACGAACTGGGTCTTCCGGGACGAGTCAATGCACATGGAGTTCGCGTTCTCCGTGGTCGACACCGTAAGGGCGGAGGAACCCGGCCTGTTCGACGCGGAGCTGACGGCCCAGGTCACCAGGATGATCGAGGAGGCCGTCCAGGCGGAGCTGGCGTTCGCCCGCGACCTGTGCGGGGACGGCCTGCCCGGCATGAGCGCGGACGACATGCGCGCCTACCTCGAGTACGTCGCGGACCAGCGGCTCGTCCGGCTCGGCCTGCCCGCCCGCTACGGCACCGCCAACCCGTTCGCGTTCATGGAGTTGCAGGACGTCCAGGAGCTGTCCAACTTCTTCGAGCGCCGCGTTTCGGCCTACCAGATCGGCGTCGAGGGGACCGTCGCGCTCGACGAGGCGTTCTGAACCTTTCGGAACGGGCAGTCGTTGAACCGTGAAGACAAGGCCGAGGAGGAAGAACATGCCTTCCGTCATCGACCGCATCATGCGGTTCGCCCGGAGCCCGCAGGGCCGCAAGGCGCGTGCCCGGGCGGAACGGCTCGCCCGGGACCCGCGCACCCAGGCGAAGATCCGAGGACTGCTGTCGCGCGGACGCGGCGGCGGGCGCCGCCGCCACTGACCCCCGACCGCGCCCCGACCGAGCCCACCGCACCCGAGATCCCGACCCGCACCGAGACCGGACCCGTCCCCGCAACCGGGGGCGGGTCCGGTCCGTGTTGCGCAATGGACGTAACTGCGAATCATTTGCAATAGTGGCCTCATGGCCGACTACACGCTTCCCGACCTGCCCTACGACTACGCCGCACTGGAGCCGGCGATCACCGGCGAGATCCTGGAGCTGCACCACTCCCGGCACCACGCCGCCTACGTCAAGGGCGCCAACGACACGCTGGAGAAGCTCGCCGAGGCGCGCGACAAGGAGCAGTACGGCGGGCTGGTCGGCCTGGAGAAGACGTTCGCGTTCAACCTCTCCGGCCACGTGCTGCACTCGATCTTCTGGGACAACCTGTCGCCGGACGGCGGCGACCGCCCGGACGGCGAACTGGCGGCGGCCATCGACGAGCATTTCGGCGCGTTCGAGGCGTTCCAGAAGCAGCTCACGGCGGCGACCTCCACCGTGCAGGGCTCCGGCTGGGGCGTCCTCGCATGGGAGCCCCTCGGCGAGCGCCTCGTCGTCGAGCAGGTCTACGACCACCACGGCAACATCGGCATGAACACGACGCCGCTGCTGGTGTTCGACGCCTGGGAGCACGCCTACTACCTGCAGTACCGCAACGTCCGCCCGGACTACGTGGAGAAGCTCTGGTCGCTCGTGAACTGGACGGACGTGAAGGCCCGCTTCGACGCGGTCCGCACGGGCTCCTCCCGATAGACGGCGGCGTCCGCGCGGCGCCGCTGAGGGGGCGGCGTTCACCTGGCCGGGATCGTGCTCAGAACCTTTCCCCGCGGCCTGGTGAACGCCGCTTCCGCCTTGCCGGCCGCGCGACCCGCTCGGCACGAGCGGTTGGGCGTGCGCCCTCACGCACCCGGCCGAGATTTTGCACGGTCACCGTTGTGCCAGGGCGGTGCGGCGCCACCGCTGCCCCGCCCCTAGTCTGCTCCTCATGACCGGCGAGTACCTGTACTGGGAGAACGTCCCGACGCGGTGGAAGGACAACGACGTCTACGGGCACGTCAACAACGTCGTCCACTACTCGCTGATGGACACCGTCATCAACGAGTGGATGATCCGGACCGCCGGCTTCGACCCCGCGGCCTCCGGCTCGATCGCGCTCTGCGTCGAGTCCCACTGCGAGTACAAGGCCGAGGCGGCCTTCCCCGACACGATCCGCGTCGGGCTGCGCGTCGGCAAGCTGGGCCGCTCCAGCGTCCGCTGGGAGATCGGCATGCTGCGGGGGTCGGACGGCGCGCTCATCGCCGAGGGCCACTTCGTGCACGTCTTCGTCGACCGGGACACCCGCCGCCCGGTCGAGATCACCGGAACGGTCCGCTCCGAGATGCAGAAGCTGCTGGCCGCATGACCGCCACCCGCGCCGCCGTCCTCGTCGAGTCGGGCCGTCCCGCCCCGTACGCCGCGTCCCGCCCCCTGGAGATCGCCGACCTGCGCCTCGACCCGCCCGGCCAGGGCGAGCTCCTGGTCCGGATCGGCGCCGCGGGGCTCTGCCACTCCGACCTGTCCGTCATCAACGGGTCCCGGCCGCGGCCCCTGCCGATGGCCCTCGGGCACGAGGCCGCGGGCGAGGTCGTGGAGACCGGGCCGGGCACCGAGTTCGCGCCCGGCGACCACGTCGTGCTCGCGTTCGTCCCGGCGTGCGGGCACTGCGAGCGCTGCGTCGCCGGACGTCCCGCCCTCTGCGGGCCGGGCGCCCAGGCCAACGGCGCCGGGACCCTGCTCGGCGGCGGCCGGCGGTTCCGCGCCCCGGACGGCACGCGCCCGCACCACCACCTCGGCGTCTCGGCGTTCTCCGAGTACACCGTCGTCTCGTCCCGCTCCGCCGTGAAGATCGACCGCGACCTGCCCTTCGACGTCGCCGCGCTGTTCGGCTGCGCGGTCCTCACCGGCGCCGGCGCCGCCCTCCACAGCGCCGCCGTCGCGCCGGGCGACACCGTCGCCGTGTTCGGCCTCGGCGGCGTCGGCCTGTCCGCCGTCCTCGCCGCCAAGGCCGCCGGAGCCTCCACCGTCCTCGCCGTGGACGTCGTCGCCTCCAAGCGCGACCTCGCCGAGCGCCTCGGCGCCCGTCCCGTCGCGGGCGGCCCGGACGCCGTCGAGGCGATCCGCGACCTGACGTCCGGCGGCGCGGAGAAGGTCGTCGACACGACGGGCGTCGTCGCCGTCCTCGAACAGGCCTACGCCGCCACCCGCCCCGGCGGCACGACCGTCACCGTCGGCCTCCCCGCCCCCGGCGCGCCGCTGACCCTGCCCGCTCTCAGCCTCGTCGCCGAGGAGCGGACCCTGCGCGGCAGCTACCTCGGTTCCTGCGTCCCCCGGCGGGACGTCCCCCGCTTCATCGCCCTGTACCGCGACGGCGCCCTCCCCGTGGACGCCCTCCTGAGCGGCCGTCTCCCGCTCGACAAGATCAACACGGGTTTCGACCGTCTCCACTCCGCCGAGGCCGTCCGCCAGCTGATTACATTTCCTTGAATGAACGAAATTGCGTGCTATCGTCTTAATTCACCATTGTGGGCGAGCGATGCGGGCATGAATGAGCACTCGGCCGGGGCGTTCACGCAGGCAGCCGAAGAGCGCGCATGGGCCTCCCTCGCGAAGACCCTGGCATCAGCGGCCGTTCGCCTGGTTGGTCGTCATCGTCATGGCGGTGACCACGGCCTATTTCCAGGACACGCTCCGGGCGGTGGCCGAGGGGTGGCTGACGCCCGGTGAGGTCGCCGATTCGGTGTCCGCGGGCGACGCCATCCGGGTCGTCGACATCCACCACGACCTCGACACCGGCAACGACATCCTCGTGCCGGCGCCGAAGGGCGGCGGGAACGCGCTCTCCGCCCGCGACGCGCCGCCCGACTCGCTGGACGAGGAATGGCTCGCCGCGCACGGCGCGATCGACGTCGGCTCGTCCCGCTGGGAGATCACCGTCGAGACCCGGCGGAACGAGGACGTGGAGATCGTGGACGTCCGCCCGGTGATGGCGGCCCCGCGGTGCGGTCCGGCGCCGTCGGGCGCGCTCGTCACGAACCAGGCCGCGGGAGGAGGGGACAAGATCGCGCTCTACCTCGTGATCGACGGCCCCCGCCCGCGCCCGGTCTTCCAGCGGAACGAGGGCGGGAGGCTCTCCCCGTTCTTCGTCGGGTCCAAGGCGCGGCGGGTGACCCTGGAGAAGGGCAGGAAGGAGACGCTCGCGATCGTGGCGAGCATCGGGCACCCCGACAAGTCCACGGGGCGGGAAGGGCCGTACTGCCAGTGGAGCGTGCAGGTCGACTACATCGCGGGCGGTGGGCGCCACCGGATGTCGATCAGAGCACCGGGGAACCGGCTGTTCGCGCTCACCGGCACCCTTCCCGATGTCGCGCGGTACCAGGCCGTGTTCCTGGACGGTTTGACGTGCGCGAGGCAGCACTACACGAAGGTGTCGGCGTCCAAGTACGCCGGGCTTCTCAAGGCGTCGTCCCGGCTGGAGTGTCCGTAGGCGCGGCCACCAAGGCCGGGCGCCCGCTCCTCCGGCAGGAGAAGGCGACGGCCAGCCCGACGAGCCAGCCCCAGACGACGCCGAACCGCATCGCGAAGGGCAGGATGAGCGTCACCTGCGTCCCGAAGCCGATGCCGTCATTCGTCAGGCGGGACAGCGCCGCATGGAAGATCGCGGTCAGCGCGCCGGTGAGAACGATGACCGACCAGCCGAAGAGGAACGCGTACAGGGTGCCGTGGCGCGCCCCCGGTTCCAGTGCCGAGACGACCTTCCACAGCATCAGCCACAGCAGCACGAGGAAAACGAGCGCCACGACGGTCGACACAGGCCAACTCTCGCTGATGCCGGAATAGAGCATCAATTTTTCGCCGTCCTTGGGGGCGAGCCAGTCGTCGACCACATTCGGCGGTGGCTTCGGCCGCAGTCTCGGATAGAGCGAGATGTTCGACAGTGCCTTGGGCAGCGAGATCCGGCCATCGCCGGGGGAGACGAATGGCGTGGCGCCGCCGACAAGGGCCAGGCATACCGCGGGAATGACGCCGACGGTGGCGACGTGGCGCGCTCGTCCCGGCAGGTCGCCCACGGTTCTCGCGAGCACGCCGGGGGTGTCGCCGGGCAGCCTCGCCCGCCAGACGCGGTGGGCCGTGTAGAGGCCGATCAGCGGGAGCCCGATCCACAGCGACATGCCGACACCCGCGAACATCCCGTCGGAAGACCAGAAGTGGCGGTCCCACCGCGTGTCGATATGGATCGCCGGCGAAACGCCTGACACGTCGTCCGCCCCGGAGACGATCACGATCGTCAGCGCCGCCACCTCGCCGGCTCCGAAGGCCAGCATCACCACGCTCGTCCAGCGAAGGAGGGCGTTGACGAGGCTCGTCCTGGCCGTGACGGAGCGGGCGGTGAGATAGACGAGCGCGGCGGTCAGCAGGTAGACGCCCAGTCGAAGCGGCCAGATCCACGGTGCCAGATGGGGGCCGACGGCGTCGTTCGGCGTCATGGGCGCGAAGAAGGAGAAGACCCGGAAGACGGGATTGTCGCCGTAGCGGAAGGCGGTCAGGCGCGGCGGGATGTGCGCGGCCGTGTCCGCTTGCGTGATCGATAAGCACACCGCGGCGCAGACCGCCGCCGCGATGCTCCAGGAGCGTTTCACGCCTGCCTCAGGCGAGGACGTGGGTGGTGAGGAGTTGCTCGAAGTCGGCCTCGAAGGCCTCGTAGCGCGCGCGCAGGTCGGGCCCTGGCCAGTCGGCGGGCAGCAGTGACGGGGGGAGGAGCGGATCGTTCAGGAGGTGGCGCAGGATGGCCGCCGCGTAGGTGAAGCGCTCGGCGATCGCGGTCGCCCCGGCCAGGGCGGTGCGCAGGGCGTCGGCCTTGGCCGTCCAGGCGTCCAGGTCCCAGAGGGAGGCGGCCAGGGCGGCGGGGTCGTCCTCGGGGCGGCCCGTGAGGAAGGTGCACTGGCGGACGACGGGCTCGGGCCGCGGGCGCGTCAGGTTCGCCGGGCGCAGCCAGGTGCCCTCCCGCAGCTCGGCGAGCCGCAGCGTCGACATGGCCTGGCGCAGCGCCGCGCGGTCGGCGGCGGGACGGCGCTCGGCGGTGATGACGGCGATCTCCCAGGCGCCGTCCCACGGCCGGGTCGGGGGGAGGCGGGCCTCGTCCTGGCGGGCCTGGCGGGCGAGGAGGCGCTCGGTGAGGGCGTAGGTCCCGCCGGCCTGGACGAGGTCGCCGGCGGCGACCATGCGCGAGAGGGCCACCCGGATCGTCCCCTCCGCGATGCCGAAGAGGTCGCCGACGCGGACGAGGTAGCGGGCCGGGAGGCGGGGCGGGTGGACGCCCAGCAGCGTGCTCAGGACGACGGACCGAGCGGTGAGCGGGCGAATCTCCAGGCTGTCCATGGCTGGTGGTGACCCTACCCGGGAGGGAGGGTGGCCTCATCCTCAGATTACAGTCTTTTTGTCGCGTGAGCTATAAGTGTAATGTCGGGTCATGGCGTCTTACCTCATCGAGTCGTTCGACCGGTTGCCGTTCGGGGGCGCGGATAAGGCGCGCCGCTACGCCACCGAGCGCTACCGGGGCGCGGCCGGCCGCAACTGGTACGACTGCGACCCCACACTGCGGTTCCTCATGCGGCGGCATCTGGGGGACGGTTTCGGCTGGGCCGAGCCCCGCCTCAGGGAGATGGGCGCGCTGATGGGCGGGCCGATCGCCGAGCGGGCCGAGGAGACGGACCGCAACCCGCCGCGCCTGGAGAAGTACGACCGGTGGGGACGCGACATCAGCGAGGTCGTCATGCCGCCCTCGTTCGAGGCGGCGCGCCGGGACATCGTGGCGACCTCGTTCACCCGGCCCGACTTCGTGGCCGAGGCCAGGCGCGGCGGCGTCGACCCCGCGCCGATGGGCGTGGCCTGGAGCTACCTGCTCGACCAGGCCGACATCGGCATGGCGTGCGCGCTCGGCACCGGCGGCGACATGGTCGTGGGGCTGACGGAGATGTTCGCGCCGGACGACGTCAAGGCACGGGTGCGGGAACTGTTCGCGGCGGGGGAGATGTCCGGCGAGGCCGCGCAGTTGCTCACCGAGCGGTCGGGCGGCTCGGATCTCGGAGCGCTGGAGTCGACCGCGTCCAGGGAGGGGGACGCCTGGCGCCTCAACGGGTTCAAGTGGTTCGCCTCCAACGCGGGCGGCTCGGCGTTCGTGGTGCTGGCCAAGCCGGAGGGGGCCGTGGACGGGGTCCGGGGCATCGCGCCGTTCCTCGTGCTGCGGGAGCGGCGGGACGGCTCGCGCAACGGCGTCCGGATCCGGCGGCTCAAGGACAAGCTCGGCACGCGGTCGGTGGCGTCGGCCGAGATCGAGTTCATCGACGCCGAGGCGTTCCTGCTGGCCCCGGCGTCGAGCGCGGGAGAGGGCGGGGACGGCAGGGGCCTGGCCCGCATGATGGAGCTGACCAACGGCGCCCGGCTCGGCATCTCCATGATGGGCCTCGGCTGCGCGCGGCGGGCCCTCGTCGAGTCGCTCTGCTACGCGCGGGCGCGTGAGGCGTTCGGCACGTCGCTCGGGGCGCAGCCGCTCATGCGCCGCAAGCTCGCCGAGCTGATCGTGGAGACCGAGGCCGTGCAGGCGCTCGTGTTCGACGGCTACCTGGGACGTCCCCGGCTGCGCCTGGGGGCCGCGCTCATCAAGCTGCGGGCCGCCCGGCTGGGCGTGACGGCCGCGAGCGACGCCATCGAGATCCACGGCGGGAACGGCTACATCGAGCAGTGGCCGGTCGCGCGGATCCTCCGGGACGCGCAGGTCAACCCCATCTGGGAGGGCGGCGACAACATCCTGTGCCTGGACGTCCGCCGCGCCATCGAGCGGCAGGAGGCGCACGAGCCGTTCCTCGAACGGCTCGCCCAGGGCCTCCAGGAGGCGCCCAGCGGGGACGACGAGACGGCCGCGCTGGTCGGGCAGAGCATCGGGCATCTCCGCGAGGCCATCGAGAAGTGGCGCGGGCTCGACAGGACCCTGGCCGAAGCCCGCCTCTACCCGCTCGCCCAGTACATGGCCGACGTGTACGCGGCGGCGCTGCTGCTGGAGCAGGCCGGATGGGAGCGCGCCGATTCCGGCGAGGACCGCAAGGCGCTGGTCGCGCGCCTCTACGCTCGGAGACACCTCGCCGACCCCGGTCCGCTGCGGGGCATCGACGACCCGGCGGACGACCTCGAACGCTTCGAGGACCTGGCGGACGGCGCGTTCACCGACGACTAGCCAGCTGGGGAGGCCGCGTGGCGGTACGGATCGAGCGGGACGGCCCGGTGACCACGGTGGTGATGTCCCGCCCGGCGACGCGCAACGCCGTGGACGGGCCGACGGCGCGCGAGCTGGCCGCCGCGTTCCGCGCGTTCGACGCGGACGACGGCGCGAGCGTCGCGGTGCTGTGGGGCGAGGGCGGGGCGTTCTGCTCCGGCGCCGACCTCACCTCGGTCGGCACCGACCGAGGCCCGCGCCTGGACCCGCCCCCGGCCGACGGGCCGCTCGGCTGCACGCGGATGCGCCTGTCGAAGCCGGTCATCGCGGCGGTCGCGGGCCACGCCGTCGCCGGGGGCCTGGAGCTGGCGCTGTGGTGCGATCTGCGTGTCGCCGAGGAGACGGCCACGTTCGGGGTCTACTGCCGGCGCTGGGGCGTCCCGCTGGTCGACGGCGGGACGGTCCGGCTCCCGCGGCTGATCGGCGCGAGCCGCGCCATGGACCTGATCCTCACCGGACGGCCCGTGGACGGGCGGGAGGCGTTCGAGATCGGCCTCGCCAACCGGCTCGTCCCGCTGGGGAAGGCGCGGGAGGCGGCCGAGGAACTGGCGGCCGGGCTGGCCCGTTTCCCGCAGACCTGCCTGCGGGGCGACCGGCTGTCGTCGCTGGAGGCGGAGGGCCTCGCCGAGGACGAGGCGATCGCCGCCGAGTACCGCCACGGCCTGGCCTCCATGGAGGATGCGATCAAGGGCGCCGGACGGTTCGCGAGCGGCCGCGGCCGGCACGGCGACTTCACCGACATCTGAGCCCGCCGTCCGCCGCCCGTGCCCGCCGGCACGACCCCGTTCGACATCAGCCGTAGATCGTTGACCGAATGCAATTCGGGACCGTAGGTTCCTGAGGGGCGGCCGCCGTGACCGAGGAGAGCGAAGCGATGACGCTGACCGTGGAGGAGGCGGGCCTGGCGCTCGCCGACCCGAAGGCCTACGCCGACGACCGGCGGTTCCAGGAGTCCCTCGCGCTGCTCCGCCGCGAGTCCCCGGTGCACCGGGTGGAGGCCCCCGACTACACGCCCTTCTGGGGGATCACCAAGCACGAGGACGTCCTGGAGATCGAGCGCAACCACCAGCTCTTCCTCAACGCGCCGCGCCCGGTGCTCGGCACCGCCGAGTTCGACGCGCTCAACCGGCAGCGCGCGGAGCAGGGCATCGCGCTGCGCACGCTCGTCCACATGGACGACCCCGACCACCGGGTCATCCGGGCGATCGGCGCGGACTGGTTCCGGCCGCGCGCGATGCGGGCTCTGGAGCCGCGCGTCCGCGAGCTGGCGAAGCGGTACGTCGACCGGATGGTCGAATTCGGCGGCGAGTGCGACTTCGCGCAGGAGGTCGCCGTCCACTTCCCGCTGTATGTGATCCTGTCGCTGCTCGGCCTGCCGGAGAGCGACTTCGACCGCATGCTGAAGCTGACTCAGGAGCTGTTCGGCGGCGACGACGACGAGTTCCAGCGGGGCACGACCAACGAGGAGAAGCTCCAGGTCCTCCTGGACTTCTTCGCCTACTTCCAGGGCCTGACGGAGGAGCGCCGCAGGCACCCGACCGACGACCTCGCCTCCGCCATCGCGAACGCGCGCATCGACGGCGAGCCGCTCAACGACTTCGACACCGCGTCCTACTACGTGATCGTCGCGACCGCCGGGCACGACACCACCAGCGCGACGATCGCCGGCGGCCTGCACGCGCTCATCGAGCACCCCGACCAGATCTTGCGGCTGCGCGAGAAGCCGGAGCTGATGCCGCTCGCCGTGGACGAGATGATCCGCTGGGTCACGCCGGTGAAGGAGTTCATGCGCACCGCCACCGAGGACTACGACCTGCGCGGCGTCACGATCCGCCAGGGCGAGGCGGTGCTGCTGTCCTACCCGTCCGCGAACCGGGACGAAGAGGTCTTCGACGACCCGTTCCGCTTCGACGTCGGGCGCGACCCGAACAAGCACCTGGCGTTCGGCTTCGGCGTCCACTACTGCCTGGGCGCGGCCCTGGCCCGCATCGAGGTCCGCGCCTTCTTCGAGGAACTGCTGCCCCGCCTCGGCTCGATCGAGCTCGCCGGGGCGCCGGAGAGCATCGCCACCACCTTCGTCGGCGGCCTCAAGCGCCTCCCCATCCGCTACTCCCTCGTCTAAGGAACCCCCGGTGCAGATCGAAGCCGCGGTGCTGCGCGCCGCAGACGCCCCCTACACGATCGAGTCGCTCGACCTCGCCGACCCCGGGCCCGGCGAGATCCTCGTCAAGGTCGCGGGCGTGGGGATGTGCCACACCGACATGCTCGGCCGGATCCCCGGCGACCTCGTCACGAAGCCGGTCGTGCTCGGGCACGAGGGCTCCGGCGTGGTCGAGGCGGTCGGCCCCGGCGTCACCCGCCCCACCGTCGGCGACCACGTGGTCATGTCGTTCGACTCGTGCGGGGCGTGCGCCAACTGCCGCGCCGCCAGGCCGGGCGCCTGCCCGCAGATGACCGCGCTCAACATGCTCGCGATGCCGCTGGATGGGACGCCCCGCGCCACCGGTCCCGGCGGCGAACCCGTCCACACGCGCTGGTTCGGGCAGTCGTCGTTCGCGAGCCACGCCCTCGGGACCGCGCACAACGTCGTGCCGGTCGTCAAGGACGTCCCCCTCGACGTGCTCGGGCCGCTCGGCTGCGGCGTGCAGACCGGCGCCGGCTCCGTGCTGATCTCGCTCGGCGTCCGCGCGGGCGACAGCATCGCGGTCTTCGGCGCGGGCGCGGTCGGGCTGGCCGCCGTCATGGCCGCGCGGATCGCGGGCGCCTCCACGATCGTCGCCGTCGACCTGCACGAGTCCCGGCTCGACCTGGCCCGCGAGCTCGGCGCCACCCACGTTCTCAACGGGGCGGACGACGACATCGCGGGACAGATCCGGGCGATCTCCGGCGGCGAGGGCGTGCAGTACGCCCTCGACTCCACCGCCGTCCCCGGGGTCGTCTCGACGGCGGTGGCGTCGCTGCGCACCACCGGCGTCTGCGGCCTGGTCGGGGTCGGCGCCGCCGAATACCGGCTGGACGCGAACCTCCTGCTCATGGGGCGGACGGTCAAGGGCATCATCGAGGGCGACGCCGTCCCGCACACGTTCATCCCGCGGATGATCGAAATGTGGCGGCAGGGCCGTTTCCCGTTCGACCGGCTCGTCACGGCCTACCCGCTCGCCCAGATCAACGAGGCGGAGGCGGACACGACGTCCGGCAAGGTCGTCAAGCCCGTCCTGATCCCGTGAGCCCCCTCCCGGGGTCCTCGAAGTAGGCGGCGCTCTCGGCGTCCGCCGGGTAGTACGACTCGATGGCGACCTCGTCCAGCGTGATGTCCAGGGGAGTGCCGAACGTGGTGATGGTGGAGAACAGCCGCAGCTCCCGTCCCCCGATGCGGACGATCATCTGGATCGTGACGTCGGCATCGGCCGGCGCGTCCTCGGGACCGGGTTCCAGCAGTTCCTCGTAGAGGGCGGCGAGTCCGGGGTCGGGCGCGGCGGCGAGCTGGCGCCTGACCCGGGAGCGGAACACCGCGCGCACGTCGGACAGGTTGACGACCAGGCGGGCGAGGCCGCGCGGGTCCAGGCCGAGGCGCAGCAGGTTCACCGGCGGCCGGAGCAGCTCGGGGTCGACCTCGGCGAGAAACGGATCGACGGCGCGGTTGGTCATGACGAGGTTCCAGCGGCGGTCGAACGCCAGCGCCGGATACGGCTCGTGCGCGCGCAGCACCCGCTCGACGGCGTTCCGGGCGGCGGACAGCGCGTCGTCGTCGAGCGGCCGTTCGGCGTACCGGGGCGCGAAGCCGGCCGCGAGCAGCAGCCGGTTGCGGTCGCGCAGCGGCACGTCGAGCTGGTCCGCGAGCCGCAGCACCATGGCGGCGCTCGGGTTGGACTTTCCCGTCTCGACGAGGCTGACGTGCCGGGCCGAGATGTCGGCGGCGATCGCGAGGTCGAGCTGGCTGAGCCGCCGGCGATGCCGCCACTGCCGCAGGAGCTCCCCGACCGTGTGCATGCTCATCGAGAGTACTCATCGTGGAGCTGGACGCCATGAAACGGGACTTCATCGACAACCCGCCGCGACCGCCGAAACACTGCGTCCATGACCGACAAAGACATGACCGACAAGGACATGACCAACAAGGACACCGTTCAGCGGGCGCTGTCGGAACTGATCACCACGGGCAGCACCGACGGGCTGCGGCCGCTGCTCAGCGACGGCTTCGTGCACCACCGGCCGGACGCGACCTCCTCGACCAAGACCGAATGGCTCGCCGCCGTGCAGGCGGCGCTCACCCCGCTCGCCGGCATGCAGGTGGAGATCCGCCACCTGCTGGCCGACGGCGACCACGTGGTGCTGCACACGCGGCGGCGGCTCCCGGACGGGCCGGAGATCGCGGTCGTCGACATCTGGCGGGTCGACGACGGGCTGATCGCCGAGGCGTGGGAGATCATCGAGCCGGTGGCCCAGGCCGCCGCCAACCTCACCTGGTGGGAGCCCGCCGGAGTCTGACGGGCCCTGCCCGACCGGCCCTGTCCGACCGGCCCATCCGACCGGATCTAGACGACACGGTGGAGGAGGCCGTCGCCGCGCGCGAGGCGGCGGCAGTTCTCCGCGGCGACCGCGAAGTAGCGGTCCCACGTCTCGCGCGTCAGCCACGCGACGTGCGGCATGACGACCACGTTGTCGAGGGCCAGCAGCGGATTCCCCGCGTCCACGGGCTCCTCCTCGAAGACGTCCAACCCGGCGCCGCCCAGATGCCCCGACCCCAGCGCCGCCACCAGCGCCTTCTCGTCGATCACCGCGCCGCGCGCCGTGTTGACCACGATCGCGCCCTCCGGCAGCAGCGCGAGCCGCCCGGCGTCCAGCAGATGACGGGTCTCGTCCGTCAGCGGGATGTGCACCGACACGATGTCGCCGGCGCGCAGCAGCTCGTCCAGCTCCCGCCAGGCGGGATCCTCAGGCCGGGGCCGCCGCGTCGTGTAGAGGACGGTCGCCCCGATCGCCTCCAGCATCCCGCGCAGCAGCGTCGCGATCTCGCCGCCGCCGAGGAGCCCGACCGTCCGTCCGGCCAGCTCACCGCCCACCAGCGACCGGTCGGCGGGCCAGCCCTCGCCGCGCCGCGTCCGCGCGTCGAACGGGACGACCCGCCGCAGCGCCGCCAGCATCAGCAGCAGCGACGTCTCCGCGACGGCCTGCGCGTTGCGGCCCGGCATGTTCGCGACCGCGATCCCCCGCTCGGCCGCGGCGTCCAGGTCGATGGTGTTCACGCCGGTTCCGAGCTTCTGGATCAGCCTCAGCCGCGGCGCCCGGTCCATGTCGGCGGCCGTCACCGGGCGCAGCACGTGCCAGAGCACCTCGGTGTCCGGCAGCAGCTCGGCGAACCGCGCGTCGTCCTGCTCCGAGCAGCTCACGATGTCGAGACCGGGCTCCTCGTGTTCCCTGTCGTAGTGCAGCAGCACCCGCATGCCGACCCTCTTCTCTCTCCGCGACCCCGGCGTCACCACCCGGTGTCCCCCGCGATTATCGTGCGAGCATGACCAGGAGTCGGACCGAGGTGAGCGCCGTGCGGACGGAACTGCCGATCGTGCAGGCCCCGATGGCGGGCGGGCCGTCGACGCCGGAGCTGGCCGCCGCCGTCTCGAACGCGGGCGGCCTCGGCTTCCTCGCCGCCGGCTACCGGACGACCGAGGCCATGCGCGCCGACATCGCCGCCACGCGCGAGCTGACGTCCCGCCCGTTCGGGGTGAACGTCTTCATGCCGTCCCTGGACGAGATCGACCCGGCCGCCGTCGCCGCCTACCGCGAACTCCTCGCCCCCGAGGCCGCGCGCCTCGGCGTGGAGCCGGGCACCCCGGGCGCCCGCGACGACGCCTACGACGCGAAGATCGCCGACCTGGTGTCCGACCCGCCTGCGGTCGTCAGCTTCACGTTCGGCTGCCCGACCCCGGACGTCATCCGCGCCCTCAGGGACCGCGGCGCCACCGTCGTCGTCACCGTGACCTCCGTGGACGAGGCCCGCCAGGCGGCCGGCGCCGACGCGCTCTGCCTCCAGGGCCTGGAGGCCGGAGGCCACCGGGGCTCGTTCACCAACTCCCTCGACGACCCGCTGCCGCTGCGGGCGCTGCTCCCGGCCGTCCAAAAGATCACTCGGCAGCCCCTCATCGGCGCCGGGGGCCTGGCCACGGCCGCCGACGTCGCCGAGATCCTCTCGCTCGGCGCCGTCGCCGCCCAGCTCGGGACGGCGTTCCTGCGGTGCCCGGAGAGCGGCGCCGGCGCCGTCCACAAGGCCGCCCTCACCGACCCCGGCTACACCTCGACCGCTATGACCAGGGCGTTCAGCGGACGGCCCGCGCGCGGCCTGATCAACCGCTTCCTCACCGAGCACTCGGGGGACGCCCCCGCCGCCTACCCTGACGTCCACTACGTGACGGCGCCCCTGCGCCGCGCGTCCGCCGCCCAGGGCAACCCGGACAGCGTCAACCTCTGGGCAGGCGAGTCGTTCCGAGAGACGACCGAAACCCCCGCCGCCACGCTGGTAGCGGCCCTGGCCTCCGCCTGACGCACGAACTCGGAGGGGACCGCAACGCGTCCCGCCCGCCGTAATTCGGGTGCCGGACGTCGGAATCCATGCCACGCTCAGGCGACTCCGCCGCCCGATCCGAGGAGCCCCCCGATGAAGGATCTTGAAGCGCGCATGCGCGCCCGCGAGTGGTTCCACTCCCTGACCCTGCTCCCCGGCGCCTGGGCCGTCGTCCGCGTGGACGGCCGATCCTTCTCCCGCTACACCGAGGCCAACTTCGACAAGCCCTTCGACCCGCGCTTCTCCGACCTCATGGTCGACACCGCGGCGACCCTGCTCACCGAGCTCGGCGGACGGTACGCCTACACCGAGAGCGACGAGATCTCCGTCGTCCTCGACCCCGCCTTCGACCTGTTCGGCCGCGAGGTGGAGAAGCTCGTCTCGCTGTCGGCGGGCATCGCCACCGCCGCCTTCACCCACGCCGCCGGAGCACCCGCCGTCTTCGACGGCCGCGTCTGGATGGGCACCTCCCTCGGCGACGTCGTCGCCTACTTGATCTGGCGTCGGGCCGACGCGGCGCGCTGCGCCGTGAACACCTGGAGCTACTGGACGCTGCGCAAGGAGGGGTTGTCCGCGCGGAGGGCGACACGCGAGCTGGAGCGGGCCTCCGCCGCCGACAAGAAGAAGCTGCTCCTCGCGCGCGGCGTGAACTTCAACGAGGTCCCGGCCTGGCAGCGAGAGGGCATCGGCCTCTGGTGGGAGACGTACGAGAAGACGGGCCACGACCCGATCCGCGACACGTACGTGACCACCACCCGCCGCCGGATCCGCACCGAACGCGACCTCCCGCATGACGACGCCTACCGTGACCACCTCGGAGCGGTCCTGCGGCCGCCCGCCTGACTACGCCTCGGCGCCCCAGTCCCACAGCGCCTGGAGCACCGGGCCCAGGCGGCGGCCCTGCGGAGTGAGCGCGTAACGCGTGCGCGGCGGCCACCCCGCCGTTCTCTCCCGTCCGAGGACGCCCGCCTGGGCGAGATGGGCCAGCCGGTCGGCCAGCACCTTGTCTGACAGGGCCGGAAGGGACCGCCGCAGCTCGCTGTACGAGCGGTCGCCCCGCAGAAGCTCGCGGATCACCAGCGTCGTCCAGCGCCCGCGCAGCGCGTCGAGGGTGATCTCCACCGGACAGGACGGCGTGGGCTCCGCCGCGTCCGCGCGCGGATCGTCGGGCAGCCCCGGGTGGCTGACCGTTTGGTGAGTCACGAGGGCGCCTCCTAGCGTTTCGCGTCTGGACCTTGTCTACAGGATGGACGACGATGCGCCCCTTGGCCGAACTCCCCGAGGACGTCCCGTACGTGTTCGCCGACCGCTTCAACAGCGGCGACCCGGCGGCGGTCGCCGAGGTGTACGAGGAGGGGGCGGTCTTCGTCCCCGCACCGGGCACCCCGCTGACCGGCGCCGACGCCCACGCCGCCAACGCCCGCTTCCTGGCCCTCGGCATGCCGGTCAAGGTCGCCCCCCGCCACGTCTACACCGCCGGCGACCTCGCCCTGCTGGTCGTCGACTGGGTGATCGAAGGCCGGGGGGACGAAGGCCCGGTCCGCGTCGAGGGCACCGCGACCGACGTCGCCCGCCGGGGCCCGGACGGCCGCTGGCGCTACGTCGTCGACAACCCCTTCGGCACGGCGGCGACCGCCGGCCGGCCGACGTGACCAGGGATGATGTGCGAAGTACAGGCATCCGGGAAAGATTCTTGGAGGCCGTGTTGATTGTGCCGTCCTCCCTTCGACCTAAGGGTGAGAGGGTCCCTGCGGAGGGGCCCGGACGGACAGGGAGACAGCGAACATGAAGTACATGCTGATCATGCGGGCGACCGACGAGGCCTACGCGGGCATGGCGAACACGGACCACGCCGAGATGATCGAGACCGTGGGCCGGTTCAACGAGGAGCTGATCCGGGCCGGCGTGCTGCTGGCCGCGGAAGGCCTCGACGACCCGTCCGAGGGCGTGGTCGTCGACCACTCCTCCGAGCCGCCCGCGGTCACCGACGGCCCGTACGGCGAGACGAAGGAGCTGTTCGGCGGGTTCTACATCCTCAACGTGGCCTCGAAGGAGGAGGCCGTCGAGTGGGCCAGGCGGGCGCCGGGCGGTGCCGGCTTCAAGACCGAGATCCGCCGCGTCCCCACCATCGACGAGTTCCCGCAGGACAACGAGTGGATCAAGAAGGAGCGGGCCTGGCGCGAGGCCACCGGCCAGCTGTGATGGGCGACCCCACCGGACGCGAGGCCGTCGCCGCCGTCTGGCGGATCGAGTCGGCGCGGATCGTCGGCGCGCTCGCCCGCTACACCGGCGATTTCGCGCTGGCCGAGGATCTCGCCCAGGAGGCGCTGGCCGAGGCGCTCGTGACCTGGCCGCGCGACGGCGTCCCCCGCAATCCGTCGGGGTGGCTGCTCACCGTGGGCCGGCGGCGGGCGATCGACGCGTTCCGCCGCCGCTCCGCCCTCGACGAACGGTACGCCGCCCTCGCCCACGACCTGGACGAGGGCGGCGCCGCCACCGGCCGCCCGCCCGAGAAGGACGACGACGTGCTCTGGGACCCCGACCAGATCGACGACGACGTGCTCGCGCTCATGTTCGTCTCCTGCCACCCCGTCCTGTCGCGGGAGGCGCGGGTCGCGCTGACGCTACGCGTGGTCGGCGGCCTGACGAGCGACGAGATCGCCCGCGCCTTCCTCGTCCCGACCGCGACCGTCCAGGCCCGGATCACCCGCGCGAAGAAGACCCTCGGCGCGGCCCGGGTGCCGTTCGGGGTGCCACCGGCCGGAGAACGGGCCGGGCGCCTTCCCTCCGTCCTCAACGTCGTCTACCTGATCTTCACCGAGGGCTCCACGGCCAGTTCGGGCGGCGAGCTGATCCGGTTCGACCTCGCGGGCGAGGCGCAGCGCCTGGCCCGCGTCCTGGCCCGGCTGATGCCGGACGAGCCGGAGGCCCACGGCCTGCTGGCGCTGCTGGAGCTGACCGCCGCGCGCTTCCCCGCCCGTACCGCCCCGGACGGCGAGCCGGTACTCCTGGAGCACCAGGACCGCACCCGCTGGGACGCCGCCGCGATCCACCGAGGACGCGCCGCCCTGTCCCGCGCCGAGAAGGCAGGCCGTGGCCTGGGCCCCTACGGCCTCCAGGCGGCGATCGCCGAATGCCACGCCCTCGCCCCCTCGGTCGCCGAAACCGACTGGGGCCGGATCGTCCTCCTCTACGAGGCCCTGGGCCGCCTGGCGCCGTCCCCGGTCGTCGACCTCAACAGGGCCGTGGCGGTCTCCATGGCGAAGGGCCCGGCCGCCGCCCTCCCCATCGTGGACGACCTGGCGGCCTCCGGCGCCCTCGCGAACTCCCACCTCCTCCCGAGCGTCCGAGGTGAACTCCTCACCCGCCTGGGCCGCCCCGAAGAAGCGCGCACCGAACTGGAACGAGCCATGAAAATGGCAGCCAACGAACGCGAACGCACCCTCCTCCAACACAAACTCACCGCCCTCCCCTGAAAGAAGACGCGGCGGGCCTTGCGGTTGGTCAGAACAGGCCGGGCATGTAGGGGGCGCCATTCGCGCGGACTCCGCGCGCCACGGCCGTCGCCCTCGCCGCGCCACGCCGATGCCCGGCCTGGCCGGCCTTGCGGAAGTACTCCTCGGCCCCGGCCATGTCGTCCTTGTGCTCGCAACGGACGCCGAGGTTGAACAGGGAGTCCGGGTCACCCGCCGCCGCCCCCTTCGCCCACCACTCGTCGGCCTCCTCGCGCCGGTCCTGGGACCAGAGATGGTTGGCGAGCGCACTGAGCGCACGGCCATCGCCCTTCTCAGCGGCGCGCCGAAGCCATTCCTCGGATTCCTCCGCCCGGCCCATCTCACCGAGTGCCAGCCCGAGGTTGGTCATCGAATCGGTGCGTCCGGCCTCGGCCGCGATGCGGAACTGCTCGGCGGCTCCCTGCACGTCACGACGGCCGATGAGCAGCAGCCCGAGATTGTGCCGAGCGTCGACCTCACCCGCCTCGGCAGCCTTGCGGTACCAGCTTTCCGCTTCCTCGTCCCGCCTCTGGTCCGAGCAGAGGATGCCGAGGTTCAGCTGCCCGACCCGGTCGCCCGCGTCGGCCGCAGCCCGCCACCACCGCTCGGCTTCGCCCTCGTCCCGCTCCACGACCAGGAGACCGAGCTTGAGCATGGCGCCGACGTGCCCCGCCTCAGCAGCCGCCCTGAACAGCCGCTCGGCCTCCCGCACCTGCCCCTGCTCCTGAAGCGACTCCGCCTCCTGGAACTCGGCCTCTCCACTACCCGTCTCCACGCCGTCCCCTTCCGTGATCACCATGGTCGGACTGGTCCGGCCCCAGAACGGTTCCAGCACACTCCGGGCGATGTGCGTCTGGGGCGGCGGATCTGTCCCCCATCCGAGCTACCGGAGATTGTCCACTGAGCGGTGACGAATCGTGTGCCGTCGATTCCTTAGCGTTGCGGTGGTCGCGGCATTTCCGGCTGCGCCTCCCGCCGCACCGCCAAGTGAATCACGGCGGCAATTCCCTCCTGGAGAAGAAGACATGATCCGCAAGATCAAGACGGCCGCCATCGCCGCAGCGTGCTGCACCGTCGTCGGCGCGGGACTCGCGGGCTGCGAGGGCGACTCGGTGACGGACGGGGGGCTGTTCTCCAGCGGCAAGCCGAAAGCCGACCTGATCACGGGCACCGAGAAGATCGAGGTCGGCGGCAAGTCGGTGAACGTGTCCTGTGCGGGCGACGCGGTGAAGGGCAAGCCGGTCATCGTCCTGATGCACGGAGGGGGCGACGGGCTGGACAAGCTGGCCGCCACCCAGAAGGAGCTGAGCAAGGACGACCGGGTCTGTTCCTACGACAGGCTCGGCGCAGGCAAGAGCGACCCCCCGGATGGTCCGCAGGATTTCTCCAGCACCGGCAAGGTCCTGACCGGAGTGCTCGACCGGATCGCCGGTGACGGTCCGGTCGTCCTGGCCGGGCACTCGCTGGGTGGACTGATCGCCGCCAGGTACGCACCGGACCACCGGGACAGGGTCAAGGGGCTGGTCCTGATGGACGCCACACCGCCGACGATGGTCGAGGACATCACCAGGGCGATCCCCGCGTCCGCCAAGGGGCCCGCGGCCGAGGTGCGCGCGCAGAACCTCGCGATCTTCCAGGGGCAGAACCCGGAGAAGCTCACCATCACCGACGGGAAGGTCGGCTCCGCCGGGAACATCCCGGTAGAGGTGATCAAGCACGGGAAGCCGTACCTCGCGGCCATCCCCACCTACGGGCCGCGCCTGGAGCAGTCATGGTCCGCCGGACAGCGCGCGTGGCTCGCCCTGTCCAGCCGCAGCAAGCTGAGCACCGCTCCCAAGAGCGGGCACTACATCTACCTCGAACAGCCCGAGGCCGCCGTCAAGGCCGTTCAGCGAGTCACCGCCAAGGTCGCCGGCGACGGCTGATCAGCCGAGGAGGCCCTGCTCCACGGCGGCCACCACGCCGTGCGGAAGCCGATCGGCTCGGCATCTCGGGCAAGCTCCGTCAGCGTGTGTTGCGAATCCCCAGGATGTAGGTCGCGGTGAGCGCGACGGCGCGGTCCTCGTCTTGGGCCAGGTCCGCGAGGGCGCGGGACGCCGTGGCTCCCGGGATGTCCGCGAGGGCCTGTGTCAGGCGTCGGCGGGCGGACGAATCGACGGTGGCTTGGGCGAGGTGGTCGACGAGCCTGGTGGCGATCTGATCCGCCAGGGCGGGACGGCTCGCCAGCGCGCTCAGCGCGTCGGCCGCGTCGACGTCGTTCGCCTCCTCGACGATCATGTCGATCAGCGTCGGGACGGCGTCCTCCACTCCCCGTGCTCCGAGCGCCAGGGCCGCGTGTCTGCGGACCACGAGGTCAGGGCTCGTGAGGGCGTCCCGCAGCGGTGCGGTCGCCCCCTCGCTCGGAATCTCGGCCATGGACTGAACGGCCCGTCTCCGCACCTCGGCATCCGGTGAGCCGAGGGCCTCCGCCAGCGGCGCCAACGCGCTGTCGCCCGATCGCGCCAGAGCCCATCGAAGGGCTCCGGCCACGTTCGTGTCCGTCTCGCTCAATGCCGCCTCGACCAGTGCTTCCACCGGCACCGGAACCTCTTCGGCCGAGGACAGGGCCGCGCGCTGGCGCTTCCCTGCGCTTTCCGACCCCAACGCCTGGAGGAGTGCGACGATGTGGAGGACGTCCTCCCAGCCGGCGGGTTCCGCGGCATCGATCCGGCGGAGTCGCGTGAGCAGCTCCGTCTCGCGTGCGATGCGCTCCCGCGTCCGGCGGACGAGGTCGTCGACGAGCTCCGCGGGGGCGAAGTCGGGATCGTCGAGCGCACGCCCGACCTCGCGCAGCGACAGCCCCAGCGACCGCAGGCTCTCGATGTGGAAGATCCGCCGGATGTCCTCGCCGGAGTACTCGCGATAGCCGGCGCCGGTACGCCCCGTCGGCCGCACCAGGCCGAGCGACTCGTAATGCCTGAGCATGCGCGCGCTCACCCCGGACCGTCGCGCCACATCGCCGATCAACATCGCCCGTCACTCCTCCTGGCCGGTCGCGCCGAGGGCCACGATGCGCTTCGCCTCCTCGATGGCGAACCCGAATCCGGCGTCCGGATCGCGCAACAGGCGTTCCGTGGCCATCGCGTGCGCCCGCACGCGGGGTTCGGGAGCCGTCATCGCGGCGCGCAGAACGGGCAGGATCACCTCACCGAGCGCGATCAGCGCCCGGCTGAGGCTCTGCTGCATCGGGCGCCCACCGCGCCCGAGCTGCGTGGCCAGGACCGCGGCCAACCCGGGTTCCTCATCTTCGGGTACGAGCACGACCGCGGCCCGCCAGGCGCTCCGCGCCACCTCGTCGTCGGCGTCGGTCAGCAGCTCCCGCGTGATCGCCGGCCACGCCCGCGGGTCCCCGACCTTGGAAAGCGTGTGCAACCCCTGGCTTCGCGCCTGCGCCCGCTCCGAGCGGAGTTCGTCGATGAGCTTGGGAACCGTCGTCGATGACGAGTGGCGGGTCAGAGCCCACGTGAGCATGTCGCGCACGAAGAACTCGGGTTCGACCGCGCACCGTTCGATGAGCTTGTCGACGAACCCCGGGTCAGGGGCCGTTCCGACCGCCATCGCCGCCCGCAGCCGCACCGAGGCGTCACCGTTCTCCAGCCCCCGGAGAACTCGAACCGTGTCCGCGTCCTGTTGTGGCATGGTCATCGGACCACCTCCCTGGTCGCAGTGAAGAGCTTGTCACTGTGTCAAGGTCAAGCGCGGTCGAGCCGGGACGGCGCGGGGCGATACGGGGCGTCCAACGGTCTTCTTCACACCGCCCGCCGGTTTGAGCATGAGGACGGTGTGAAATAACAGCATCTGATTACTCTCGGGGGGAACTCGTGCGCACGTTGTTGAACGTCCTCTGGCTGGTCCTGGCGGGCTTCTGGATGGCGATGGGCTACGTGGTCGCCGGACTGATCTGCTGCATCCTCATCATCACCATCCCGTTCGGCATCGCCTCGTTCCGCATCGCGGGCTTCGCGCTGTGGCCGTTCGGCCGGACGACCGTCCCCAGGCGGGACGCGGGCGCGGGCTCGCTGCTGGGGAACATCATCTGGATCGTCTTCGCGGGGTGGTGGCTGGCCCTCGGGCATCTCGTCACCGGGGTCCTCCTCTGCATCACGATCATCGGGATCCCGTTCGGCATCGCCAACTTCAAGCTGATCCCGATCTCGCTCACCCCGCTGGGTCAGGAGATCGTCCCGTCGGACCGCACCGCGACCTTCTGAACGGCCGCCCTTTCGGGGGGCTTCACGGGCTCGGACGAGACGGTTACCCTCTAACTGGCGTCCACGCCGGTCGTATGTGCCTTGCTCTGGGAGAGTCCCGTCCCCACGGGACTTGTTCGGCTCCTGCACCGGCTCCTCTGTCCCGCTCAGCTGAGGAGTCGTCCCCGTGAAGCCCAAGCACGCGCGCTTCAAGCACAGACCCTTCACACGCGCGGCCGGTGCCGCGCTGGCCGCGGGCGCCGCCGCGTCCGTCCTGTCGTTCGGCACGCTGGTCGCGGTGTCCGCGCCGTCGTCGGCCCAGCCCGCTTCCGCGATCGCCTGCACGTATCCGGCCTGGGCGGAGGGCACCTCCTACAAGGTCGGCGACAAGGTCGTCTACAGCGGCCACGGCTACGAGGCGATCGTCGCCCACACCGCCCACCCGGGCGCCGGATGGAACCCCGCGTCCACCGCCACGCTGTGGCGTGAGCTGGGCACCTGCGACACGTCCGAGCCGCCCACCACCCCGCCCACGGACCCGCCGACCACCCCGCCGCCCGGCGGGGACGAGACCTGCGCGGTGAAGTCCAAGCCCGCCGGCAAGATCCTCCAGGGCTACTGGGAGAACTGGGACGGCGCGTCCAACGGCGTCCACCCGCCCTTCGGCTGGACGCCGATCGACGACCCGGTGATCAGGCAGCACGGCTACAACGTGATCAACGCGGCGTTCCCCGTCATCCGCTCGGACGGCACCGTCCTGTGGGAGGACGGCATGGACGCGACGGTCAAGGTCTCCACCCCCGCCCAGATGTGCGCGGCGAAGGCGGCGGGCGCGACCATCCTGATGTCGATCGGCGGAGCCGCCGCGGGCATCGACCTCAGCTCCAGCACCGTCGCCGACCGGTTCGTCCAGACGGTCGTGCCGATCCTGAAGAAGTACAACTTCGACGGGATCGACATCGACATCGAGACGGGGCTGTCGGGCGGCGGGAACATCGGCCAGCTGTCGGCGTCGCAGGCCAACCTGGTCCGCATCATCGACGGGGTCCTCGGCCAGATGCCGTCCAACTTCGGGCTCACGATGGCGCCGGAGACCGCGTACGTGACCGGCGGCAGCGTCACCTACGGCTCCATCTGGGGCGCCTACCTGCCGATCGTCAAGAAGTACGCGGACAACGGCCGGCTGTGGTGGCTGAACATGCAGTACTACAACGGCAGCATGTACGGCTGCTCGGGCGACTCCTACTCCGCCGGTACGGTCGAGGGCTTCGTGAAGCAGACCGAGTGCCTGAACAACGGCCTCACCGTCCAGGGCACCACCATCAAGGTCCCCTACGACAAGCAGGCCCCGGGCCTTCCGGCGCAGCCGGGCGCGGGCGGCGGCTACATGTCGCCGGGCCTCGTCGGCCAGGCGTGGAACCACTTCAACGGCCGGCTGAAGGGCCTGATGACCTGGTCCGTCAACTGGGACGGGTCGAAGAACTGGACGTTCGGCGACAACGTCCGCGGTCTCCAGGGACGCTGACGGCCTGACCCGGGTGGGCCCGGCGGCGTCCGCCGGGCCCACCCGCTACGGCCCTTGACGTTGACGGCGGTGTCAAGGAGTAGCGTCGGCCTACGAAGGCGAGGAGGGGGCCGATGCGGATCGGGGAACTGGCCGCCCGCGCGGGCGTGAGCACCCGCATGCTGCGCTACTACGAGCAGCAGGGCCTGTTGCCGGCGCGGCGCGCGGCCAACGGCTACCGCGAGTACGAGGAGTCCGACCTGCGGCTCGTCGCGCAGATCCGCGCGCTGCTGGACACGGGCTTCACGCTGGACGACACGCGCCCGTTCCTCGACTGCCTGCGCGCCGGCCATGCCGACGGCGCCGCGTGCCCGGAGTCGGTCGCGGTCTACCAGCGCGCGCTCGCCGAGATCGACGCGGAGATCCGCGCGCTCATCCGGCGCCGCGCCGAGGTGGCGGGGCGGCTCGCCCGGTCCTGCCCCGGCTGCGCGCACGGGCTTCAGGAGGTCCAGGCGGTGCCGGTCAGGCGCTCGTAGACCTCGGTGTAGCGGGCGCGGGTGGCCTCCACGACCTCGTCGGGGATGGCGGGGCCGGGCGGGGTGCGGTCCCAGTCGAGCGTGCTGCTCCAGTCGCGCACGAACTGCTTGTCCAAGGAGTGCTGCGGACGGCCGGGCACCCACTGGTCGGCAGGCCAGAAGCGGGACGAGTCGGGCGTGAGCACCTCGTCGCCGAGGACGAGGGTCCCGTCGGCGGCGCGCCCGAACTCCAGCTTGGTGTCGGCGATGATGATGCCGCGCTCGGCGGCGAGGGCGGCGCCGCGCCCGTAGATCTCCAGGGTGACGTCCTTGAGGCGCTCGGCGGTGTCGTCGCCGATCTCGCGGACCACGTCGTCGTAGGTGATGAACTCGTCGTGGCCCTCGGTGGCCTTGGTGGTCGGAGTGAAGATCGGCTCCGGCAGCCGGGACGCCTCGGTCAGGCCCTCGGGCAGCGAGACGCCCGAGACCGTGCCCGACTTCTGGTACTCCTTCAGGCCGAGCCCGGCGAGGTGCCCGCGCGCGATCCACTCGACGGGGAGCATGGTGAGGCGGCGGCAGCGGATGGCGCGCCCGGCCCACTCCTCCGGCACGTCCGTGGCCGAAACGACGTGGTTCGGGATGATGTCGGCGAGCCGCTCGAACCACCAGAGGGACAGCTGCGTGAGGATCTTCCCCTTGTCGGGGATCGGGGTCGGCAGGACGACGTCGTAGACGCTCACCCGGTCGGACGCGACGAGGATCAGATCGTCGCCGTCCGCGTAGACGTCCCTGACCTTGCCCGAGTGGACCAACTCCATGACGCTCCCCATCTAGCCGCCGTGCCGGTAGGAGTCTTCCACAACGCCGCCCCGCCACCTGCGGCGCCTCCGGCCCACCGCGACCGGGCCCTGTCACCCCTCGACGTCACCCCTCCACGAACACCCGCACGCTGTCGAGGGTGTCGTCCGCTGCGTCCGGGACGACCATCCCGGCGGCGACGCCGGAGCGCAGGTACTCCATGACGGGCGCGTTGATCCGTTCGCCCGGCACGACGGCCGGGATGCCGGGCGGGTAGGGGGTCAGCATCTCCGCGCTGATGCGGCCGGCGGCGTCGGACGCGGGCACCTGCTCCGCCGGGCCGAAGAACGCGTCGCGGGGCAGCACGACGAGTTCGAGCCGCAGATCCTCGGGGGACGGCACCTCGACGGCCGGTGCCCCGCGCAGGTCGCCGAGGTGGGCGTGGAGGTCGCGCAGGGCGGCGAGCAGCCGGTCGGCCGTCTCCTTGTCGTCGGCGAAGGTGAGTTGCGCGCTGATCCGCCTGTGGTCGGCCAGGTGCAGGTTGACGCGATGGTGCTCGCGCAGCCAGTCGGCCGCCCGGTACCCGGTGACGCCGAGGCCGGCGACGTCGATGACGAGGGGCAGCGGGTCGAGGTCGTGGGCGAGCCCGGGGCCGGTGAACTCCTCCCAGCCCTGGACCTCGAAGCCGTCCATGGCCGCGATCTGCGAGCGCACGTCGGACGCGAGGTCCAGCGTGTCCTGCAGCAGGGCGTGCCCGTGCTCGACCATCTGCCGCCGCCACGCGTCCAGGCCCGCGTAGATCAGGACGGACGGGCTGGTCGTCCCGAGAAGGTCCTCCCGCGCCTTGAGGACGACCGGGTCGACCAGGTCGCCCTGCTGGTGGAAGACCGATCCCTGCTCCAGCCCGGCGCCCATCTTGTGGACGCTCGTCACGCACACGTCGGCGCCGGCGTCCATGGCCCAGGTGGGCAGGTCCTCGTGGAACGGCAGGTGCGCGCCCCACGCCTCGTCCACGATGAGGGGCTTGCCGTGCTCATGGCAGACGGCGGCGATCGCGGCCAGGTCGGCGCACGTCCCGTAGGGCGTCGGGCTGGTGACGAGGGCGCCGCGCGCGTCGGGGTGCTCCCGGAACCGCGCCGCGAACGCCGAGGGCGAGGGCGGGTGGGCGAGATGCCGAGTCGCGTCCCACTGCGGCTCCACCCAGATGGGGCGGACGCCGGACAGGATCAGCCCCGAGACGACCGACTTGTGGGCGTCCCGCCCGACCAGGAGCTTCTCGCCCGGGCCCGCCACCGACAGCATCGCGCTCTTGACCGACAGGGAACTGCCGCACGTCGAGAAGAACGCCTGCTCGGCGCGGACGGCGTCCGCCATCAGCTCCTGGGCGCGCTCCAGCACCTTGTTGCCCGACTCCCGGTCGTCCAGGCCGGAGATGGCGAGGACGTCGGAGCGGAAGACCGCGTCGCCCAGCACCTCGCGGGCGCGTGGATCCGCGCCGCGGCCCTGCTTGTGGCCGGGCGGGGTGAAGGGGAGCTGCTGTTCGCGGTGGTAGGCGGCAAGGGCGTCCAGGACGGGGGCTTCCGAGTGGTCCATGCGGGACGTGTTCCCGCGCGATCCGGGCTTTAACGGGGGCCGGCGCGGGGGGCCGTGTGTGATTCTGTATGCAAGTAACGCAAGCTGGGACGAATGGGGCAGCGGTCTCCGGGTACGGCGGGCATGAACGCGTACAGGGAGTTTTGCTATGAACAACCGCGTATCGCCCGAGGTGGAGCTGGCGTGGGAGGACTTCCACCGGCTCGTGAACATGACCTCCGACGAACTGCGCATCTGGTTGCTCACGGACGCGTCCGGCGAGGAGGCGTTCCCGGCCGACGGCCAGGGGCCCGGGGTTTCGGAGCTGGGAGCCCGCGTGGTGGACGTGCTGCGCAAGCGGAAGGTCGACCTGACCGAAAGCGACGGGGAGGTGATGCAGGAGGTCGTCGACTACGTGGAGGACCGGCTGGACCACCGGCCGCCGGACGTGGAACGGGACGAGGAATGGCGCCACGCGCTGATGAGCGTGGGGCACGATCCGCTGCGTCCCCAACCGTCCAGGGCATAGGAGGCGAGAGCATGCCGAACCCGCAGCAGCCCGAGATCCGCCGGTCCGGGAAGACCGCGGTGACGGACGAGCCCGCGCCCGAGGCCACCGACCCGAAGTCGACGGGGGCCAAGGGGCACGCGCACGGCACCGACAAGGGCAGCAGAGGCGGCGGCGAGGGCGGCGGAACGCCGCCGGACCAGAAGCCGCCGCACCCCGACTAGCAGCAGGCCGGAGGCCGCCCCGGAAAGAGTCCGGGGCGGCCTCCCGTCTGCTGCTGTGCGGCCGCGGATGTCCAGCGGATGCACGCCGCCGATCGACAACGAAAGAGGGAGGGGTGGTACGAGGGTGTTCGAGTTGGCCCCCGGGCAGGGTTGGGTGGAGATCGGCGAGCTGCTGCTCGCCATGGTGCTGTCGGCCGCGATCGGGCTGGAACGAGGGCTGCGCAACAAGAGCGCGGGACTGCGCACGCACACCCTCGTCGGCGTAGGTGCGGCCCTGTTCATGCTGGTCAGCAAGTACGGATTCGAGAACGTCCCCGGGAACGTCTCGCTGGATCCCTCCCGGGTGGCGGCGCAGATCGTGTCCGGCATCGGCTTCATCGGCGGCGGGCTGATCTTCGTCCGCCGGGACGCGGTGCGCGGCCTCACGACCGCCGCCGTCGTGTGGGTGACGGCGGCCGTCGGCATGGCGGCCGGCGGCGGCCTGCCGGTCCTCGCGGTGGCGGTCACCGCGATCCACTTCCTCGTCGTCTACGGGCTGAGCGGCCTGACGAAGAGGCTGCCGCTGGAGCGGTACCGCCGGGCCGGGGTCGCGCGGATGAGGATCGTCTACCGGGACGGGCATGGCGTGCTGCGGCAGGTCCTGATGGAGTCCACGCAGCGCGGTTTCGTGATCCTGGAGGTCAACGTCGACCGCGACTACCTGCCGGACGACTCCGACCGCGGCCGTGACGAGCGCCGGGACCGGCGCGAACCCGACCGGCGGCGTCCCGGCAACACCGTGGTGACGCTCACGCTGGAGGGAACGGGCTCGGTCCCGGAGCTCGCCGCGGTCCTGAGCGAACTGGAGGACATCGTCGGCGTCACGGTCGGAGCCGACCAGGACGACGACAGCGCGTAGGGAGCCCTGGGCGGATCAGGGGACCTCGGTCTGCGGGCTGTAGCCGTCGTCCTCGCCGCCCGGGGTCTCGGCCTCGGCGATCGGCGGGTCCGTGGGGCCGGGCGTGTGCTCGGCCCCCACGTCGGCGTCGTCCTCCTGCGGCGCCCCGGCCTCGGCGCGCCGGTCGGCGAGCGGCTTGTCCTCGTCGTTCCTGCGGTCGGTCATCGCACCTCCTCGAAGGAGGGACGGCCCGGCGGGCCGCCCCGGGCGGTCAGCCGCGCGCCTTGCCGATGGCGTCGCGGACGCGGTCGGCGACGGCCGCCATCGGCCCGACCGCGAGGTTCTTGGTGGGCGACTCCGTCCCCTGGTGGGGATGGGTCGGGGCGATCGCCTCGGCCGCCCTGACGGCCTTGGCCATGCCGCGCATCTGCTCGGGCGTGGCCTCGCGAGCGATGCGCGGGAACTCCTCTTTCTCCTCGTGCGAGGCGTGCGCCTCCAGGTCCCTGTGGAACCTGGCGAACGTCTCCACGAAGTCCGCGGACTCGGGGTCCATCTTCTCCAGGTCCGACAGGACGCCCTTGGCCTTGTTCTCCTCCTCCAGCCGCGCGTCCACCACGCGGGAGCCGTCGGCGGCGGCGCGCCGGGCGAACGGGTGGACGACCTCCTCCTCGGCGGTCTCGTGCACGGCGAGGAGCCTGCGCAGCCGGTCGAAGGCGTCCTTGCGCACCTTGCCGTGGTTCTTCTCCACCGTCGAGGCGAGGTGGCGGATCTCCTCGTGCTGCGCGAGCAGCAGATCGACGACGTTCTCCTGGGTGGCCTGCTCGGCCATGACCGACCTCCTGTGGGTGTTCGACTCCTGTCCGGCTCGAATCGTGGCGATACCCGAGGTGAGGGCTTCAACCATCCGGGGCCGAGCAGGTGGTGCGGCGGGCTGAGTAGGGTGAGCGCATGCTGTACGGGCGGGACGGGGAACTGGCCGCGATCGACGGACTCCTCGACCGGGCCCGCGGCGGGCGCAGCGGGACGCTTGTGCTGCGCGGCGAGGCCGGGATCGGCAAGTCCGCCCTCCTCGACCACGCCGCCGGCGCCGCGGACGGGATGCGCGTCCTGCGCGGGACGGGCGTCGAGACCGAGAGCGGCATGCCGTACGCGGGCCTGCACCTGCTGCTCGGCCGCCACCTCGACCGGATCGGCGGCCTGCCGGACGCGCAGGCCGAGGCCCTGCGCGCGGCTCTCAACATGGGCGGCCCGGAGGCCGAGAGCGACCGGTTCCTCGTGGGGCTCGCGGTGCTGACGCTGCTGTCCGACCTGGCGGAGGAGCGGCCGCTCATCTGCCTGGTGGACGACGCGCACTGGATGGACGGCTCGTCCGCCGAGGCGCTGCTGTTCGCCGCACGCCGCCTCGACGCCGAGCCCATCGCGGTCATCTTCGCGGCCCGCGACGCGGTCGCGCCGGAATGCGCCGCGCCGGAGTTCGGCGCGCAGGGGCTGCCGGAGCTGCGCCTGCGCGGCCTCGACGGGACCGCGGCGGCCGGACTGCTGGCCGAACGCGCCCCCGACCTGCCCGGCCATGTCCGGCGGGAGATCCTCGCCGGGGCGATGGGCAACCCGCTCGCGCTGCTCGAACTGCCGGGCCGGGGCGGGCACGGGTCGGCGTACGAGCGGATCCTGCGGTCGTTCGCCGAGCGGATCGCCGCGCTGCCGGAGCCGGCCCGGCGGCTCGTCCTGCTGGTGGGGGTGGACGACCTCGGCGACGCGGGGGTGGTGGTGAAGGCGGCGTGCCGGTTCGGCGCGACGGCCGGTGCCTCCGTCGGCGCCTCCATCGACGACCTGGAGCCCGCCGAGCGCGCGGGCCTGCTGCGCACCACGTCCGACGGACGGCTGGAGGTGCGGCATCCGCTGATCCGCACCGCCGCCGTGCGGGAGGCGACGCTCGGCCTGCGCCTGGCCGCCCACCAGGCGCTGGCGGAGGCGTACCTGGAACGCGGCGACGTGTGCCATCACGCCTGGCACCTGGCCCGCTCGGTGACGGAACCCGACGAGCGCGTCGCGGCCGTGCTGGAGAAGACCGCCGAGACCGAGCGGAACGCGGGCGGCAACGCGGCCGTCGCCGCCATGTACGAGGCCGCCGCGGGTCTCACCCCGGACCCGGCCGAGCGCGGCCGGCGGCTGGCCGCGGCGGCGCGGGCCTCGGCCGACGCGGGGCTCCCCGAGCGCGCGGTCGAGCTGGCGGCGCGGGCGGAGGCCGACCTGCCGGACCCGCTGGCCCGGGCGGAGCTGACGCTGATCCGGGCGTCCCTCGCCGACGAGCAGGACCGGGCGGGGGACGCCCACCGGCTGTTCGCCGAGACGGCGGCGTCGGTCACGCGGCTCGATCCCCGCACGTCCGGCTACCTGTTCTTCCAGGCCGCGGCCGCCGCCGCCAACGCCGGGGACTTCGCCGCGATGGACGGCATCGCCGCCGAGGGCGTGCGCCTCGGCGTCCCGAACGCGCCGCACCTGCGGGCGCTGAGCCGGGTGTTCGCCGGGCAGAACCCGCTCGCGGACGCCGATCCGGCGGACGGCGTGGCGGCGCTGCGCGAGCTGATGGGCGCGATGGGCGCCTGCTACGCGCCGCGCGACCGGATCCGCGCGGGCATGTGGCATCTCATGATCGGCGACGTGCGGGGCGCGGCCGAGGTCGCGGCGGAACTGGAGCGTCGCTTCCGCGACCGGGGCGCGATCGGGCTGCTCGCGCCCGTCCTGATGCTCCGGTCCCGGACGGACCTGCTGCTCGGCAGGCACCGCGACGCGCTGACCGGCGCGACGGAGGGCGTGCGGATCGCCGCCGACACCGGCCAGCACCGCATCCGCGTCTACCTCGCCACCAGCCTGGGGCAGCTCGCCGCGATCCAGGGCGACGAGGAGCGCTGCCTGGAGCTGACGGAGGAGGCGCTGTCCCGCGGTCTCCCGCCGAGCAACGTGCACGCCGCCGCCGCGCGCAGCCTGCTCGACCTCGGGCTCGGCCGGTACGACGCGGCCCTGGAACGTCTCGCCGACGTCGTCGCCGGACCCAGCCGGCAAGGCGCCATCGCCGCTCTGCCCGACCTCGTCGAAGCGGCCGTCAGAGCGGGCGTCCCAGAGCGCGCGCGGGACGCCGCCGACTGGTACGGCGATTGGGCCGCACAGACCCAGCAGCCTTGGGCGCAGGCCATAGCGGCACGCTGCGCGGCCCTGCTGACCCCGGACGACCCAGACCCGCTGTACACGAAGGCCCTCGATCTGCACCGCGAGGGCAGGACGCCGTTCGAGCAGGCGCGCACCGAGTTGCTGTACGGGGAGTGGCTCCGCAGGTCACGCCGCAGGAACGACGCGCGGGCGCGGCTGCATGCGGCACTGGAGGCGTTCGAGCGGCTCGGCGCCGCACCCTGGGCCGAACGAGCCCGGGCCGAACTGCGCGCCGCCGGGGAGAACTTCGCCGCAGGGCAGGACGACGCGGCCTCCCGCGACGACCTCGCCGCCCGGCTCACCCCGCAGGAACTCCAGGTCACCCGGCTGGCGGCGACGGGCCTCAGCAACCGGGAGATCGGCGCGCAGCTGTTCCTCAGCCCCCGGACCGTCGGCTACCACCTCTACAAGGCCTATCCCAAGCTCGGCGTCACCACGAGGGCGGCTCTCGCCCGCCTCGACCTGGGCTAGTAACGGCCTTGCGGCTAGCTCCTCGTGCGCACGAACTCGACGAGCCGATCCGCGTCCTCACCCTCCAGCACGATTCCGAAGTCCTCGCCCAGCGTCCCCGGCAGGTCCTCGGGGGCGAGCGTGCGGGTCTCGACGCTCCCGTCCGGGCGGGTGACGGTCAGCTTCATTCCGTCCAGCACACGGAGGGAGTCGGACGAGAACCTCTGCGCGAAGGGGCGGGTCGTGAACGGGGAACGCGCGCTGGTCGAGACGTAGTGGCTGCCCACCTCGAAGTCGATGCGGAACACCTCGTTCAGCACGAACGTGTGCCGCTGGACCCAGCCGTCCGGGCCGCGCTGGTGCAGCTCCCATTCCGCCGTGTCCGGCGTCCAGGTGGTGACGGTGCGGCCGCGCCGGAGCCGGAAGCCCCAGCCGTCCTGGACGGCCTCCTCACCGTCCACGAGCCGCAGCGGCTCCAGCGGGCCGGCGCCGAATCCCACGTCGCACAGCCACGCAGGCTCGTCCCGCGACGTGTCCGGCGGGCGGACGTGCAGGAGCGCGTGCGTGGCGGGCAGGATCTTCGCCGCCCCCAGCGTCACCCGCGCCGCCAGCGCCGTGACCTCGTACCCGAGCCTCTCCAGCACCGCCGCGAACAGCCGGTTGTGCTCGTAGCAGTAGCCGCCGCGCGGGCGCTCGACCAGCTTCGCCTGGACGGCGTCCAGCGACAGGTCGATCGGCCGCCCGAGCATGATCTCCAGGTTCTCGAACGGGATGGACGTGACGTGCGCGCGGTGCAGGGCCCGCAGCGTCGCGGCGGTCGGGGCCGGGTCGCCGTCGTGGCCGACCCGCTTCAGGTAGGCGGGCAGGTCGAGCAGCTCGCCCTGCCATCCGTAGCCGAGATCCTCGCTCATGGCTCCCTTTCCCCCGGTGATGACGATTCCCCCGGTGATGGCGATTCGCCGGTATCGGCGACAACACCGGAGGCGTCCCGGATCCTCCCGGCGATCCGGTCGACGTCGCGCCGCTCGGCGGGCGGCAGCGCGGCCCCGGCCGCCGCGCGGAGCCCGTCCGCCTCGGCGAGCAGCCCGGCCGCGGCCGCGTGCTCGCCCGCCAGGGACCGCGCCCCGGCCAGCCCCTCCAGCGCGAGCGCGATCGCGCGCGGGTCGCCGACGGCGCGGGCGGCGGCGAGCCCCTCGGTGTGCAGGGCCAGCGCCCGGACCGCGTCGCCGCGCTCCTCGGCGACGAAGCCGAGCTGGGCGTGCACGAACGCCAGGCCCGCCGTCCCGCCGATGCCGCGCAGCCAGTCGAGCCGGGCGCGCAGGTGCCTCTCGGCGGCGTCGAGGTCGCCGCGGGCCCGGGCGACGAGGCCGAGCCCGACCTCGGCGAACTCCTCGGCCGACCGCGCCATGTGCCGCCGCGCCAGGTCCAGCGCCCGCTCGTGCAGGTCGCGGGCCTCGCCGAGGGCGCCGGTGAGGAGCGCGACGCGGCCGAGGCCGGACAGCCGGAACGACGTCTCCGGCCACATCCGCGACTCCTCGGCCAGCCGGAGCCCCTCGCGGAGCAGCCGCGCGGCCTCGGCGTAGTCCCCGGCGATCTCGGCGCGCCGGACGAGCGCGTCGGACGCCTCCAGCCGCCCCCACGGGTCGCCCAGCTCGGCGAACAGCGCGACGCTCTCGACCGCGTCCCGCTCCAGTGCGACCAGATCGCCGTGCCCGAGGGCGAGGTTGGCCCGGGTCGCGAGCGCGGCGGCCGTGAACCAGCGGTCCTCCCGCTTCCGGAACACCGTCAGGGCGCGGTCGACGCGCCGCCTGTTCACGGCCAGATCCCCGTACGCCCAATGCACATGGCTCAGCAGCCACTCGGCCTTGGCCCTGGCGAACGGATCGTCATGGTCGGCCAAGGCGGTCTGCCGAAGCTCCTCCGAATCGACGCCCTCGCCGGCCAGCATGGTGAAGGCCGTCAGCCACGTCGCCGCCTCGGTTCTGGCCGGTGACGCCTGCGGGTGGGCGGCCAGGGCGCCGGCGAACGCGCGACGGGCCTCCCCGAAGCGCCCCCGCAGGTACCAGTACCAGGCGAGCGCGTTCACCGACCCGATTCCGGCGCCGTTGCCCAGCGCCGCGCGCAGGTTCGCGGCCTCCTGGTCGAGCCGCTTCAGCCAGTGGCCCTGTTCCGGCCCGCGCAGCCGTTCCGCCGCGTGTTCGGCCAGGCCGGTGTAGTGCAGGGCGTGGCGGCGGCGGAACTCGTCCTCCTCGCCCGCCTCCCGCAGGCGTTCCAGCGCGTAGGCGGCGACCGACTCCAGCAGCCGGTACCGGCCCTCCTCCGTCCGGACGGCGAGGGAGCGGTCGACCAGCCGGGCGAGCACGTCGACGTCCGTGTCGCAGACCGCCTCCGCCGCGTCCAGCGTGCAGCCGCCCGCGTGGACGGCGAGGCGCCGCAGCGCGACCCGCTCGGGCCCGGTGAGCAGATCCCAGCTCCAGTCGATCACCGCGCGGAGCGTCCGCTGCCGGGCCGGGCCGCCGCGCCGCCCGTCCGCCAGCACCCGGAAGCGGTCGTCCAGCCGCGCCGCCAGCTCCCGCACCCCGAGCGCGCGGACGCGGGTCGCCGCCAGTTCCAGTGCGAGCGGCACCCCGTCCAGGCGCCGGCAGATCGCCGCGACCCACGGCGCCGTGTCGGCGTCCAGCGCGAAACCGGGGCACGCAGCCGCGGCCCGCGCGACGAAAAGCCGGACCGCGCTCGACTCCCGCAGCCCGTCCGGCGCGGTCTCGGGACCGGGCAGATCGAGCGGCGGGACGAGCTGCAACCGCTCCCCGGCGATCCCCAGCGGTTCCCGCGACGTGGCGAGGACGCGCAGCCCGGGCGCGGCGGCCAGGAGCCGCCCGGCGAGCTCGGCGGCGGGTTCGAGCACGTGCTCGCAGTTGTCGAGGACCAGCAGCGCCCGCCGCCCCCGCAGCGCGTCCGCGAGAGGGGTCCCGCCGGGCTCCTCGCGAAGCCCCAGCACGGAGGCGACCTGCTCGGCCACGTCGTCGGGCCCGGTCAGCTCGACCATCCACACCCCATCGGGATGGTCGGCGAGCGACCGGGAGGCGATCTCCACGGCCAGCCGGGTCTTGCCTACGCCTCCCGGACCGGTGAGCGTCACCAGCCGGTGCCCGGCCAGCAGGGCCCGGCCTTGCTCGACCGCGTCCTCGCGGCCGATCAGCTCGTCGAGCGCGGCGGGCAGCCGGGGAGCGGGACGCGGCGGGGCGGGGCCCTCCGCGAGCATCGCCCGGTGGAGCTCCGCGAGCTCGGGGCCCGGGTCGGCGCCCAGCTCCTCGGCGAGCCGCTCGCGCAGCGCGTGGTAGCCCGCGAACGCCTCGCCCTGCCGGCCGGCCAGGTGGAGGGCGCGCAGGTGGAGGGCCTGAAGCGGTTCGCGCAGCGGGTGGCGGGCCGCCGGCGCTGCCAGCTCGGCCGCCACCGCCGCGTGCTCGCCGAGGTCGAGCCGGGCCCGCGCGTGCCGCTCCAGCGCGACGAGCCGCCCCTCCTCCAACTCGATGATCGCGGTGCGGGCGAACCCGGCGTCGGCGAAGTCGGCGAAGGCGGGGCCGCGCCACAGCGCCAGCGCGTCGCCGAGAATCCGCTTGCGGGCGAGGGGATCGGCGGACTCGCGGCCGAGCGCCGCCGCGAACCGCGCGGCGTCGACCGCGTCCGGCCCGGCGTCGAGCGCGTACCCGGGCGGACGGGCGGCGACGAGGCCCCGGCCGCCCGGCTCGCCCTCCTCCAGTGCCCTGCGGAGCTGCGAGACCCGGGCCTGGAGCGTTCCGACCGGGTTGCGGGGCGGCCGGTCGCCCCACAGCGCGTCGATCAGCCGATCGACGGACACGGGGTGGCCGGGACGAGTGAGCAGGACGGCGAGCAGCGTGCGGACCTTCGCCTCGGGCACGCGCACGGGCGCCCCGGCGTCCGTCCACACCGCGAGCGGCCCCAGCACCCCGAAACGCACGGCCTCCAGCGTAGCCACCGCTACGGACGGACCCGCAGCACATCCGTAGCGGTCGGGACGAGTGTGGAGGAAATGCGCATCCCAGGAGGACATATGAAGACCCCGGTAATCGTCATCGGACTCGGGCCCATGGGCGCGGCGATGGCCAGGACGTTCCTGGAGAACGGCCATCCGACCACCGTCTGGAACCGGACGGCGTCCAAGGCCGCCCCGCTGGTGAAGGACGGCGCGACCCTCGCCCCCACCGCCGCCGAGGCCCTCGCGGCCTCCGAGCTGGTCGTCGTGAGCCAGACCGACTACAAGGCGATGTACGACTCGCTCGACGGCGCGGACCTGAAGGGGCGCGTCATCGTCAACCTCAGTTCAGGCAGCCCCGGCGAACTGCGCCGTGCGAGCGAATGGGTATCCGAGCGGGGCGGCGTCCTGCTCACGGGCGGCGTCATGGTGCCACCGCCAGGCATCGGCCGGCCAGGTGCGTACGTCTTCTACAGCGGCCCAGAGGGGGCATTGGAATCCCACCGCGGGGCCCTGGGCGAGCTGGGGGACGTCACGTTCGTCGGCGAGGACCCGGGTCTGTCGATGCTCTACTACCAGTCCCAGATCTACCTCTTCTGGTCCACCCTTGCCGCCTACATGCACGCCGTGGCCTTGCTGGGCACCGCTGGCGTGTCCGCCCAGGAATTCCGTCCGTTCGCCGCGTCCCTGCTGACCGAGCTGGCCAGCGATGGGCCGATGGGCTTCCTGAAGCAGCTCACGGAAGAGTTCGAGGCCGGCGTCTACCCGGGCGCGGACAACACCCTGCGGATGCAGGCCGTGGGCGCCGACCACGTCGTGGAGGCCGCCCGCGAAGCCGGGATCGACGTCGCGGGCCCGGCCGCCCTGCGGGATCTGTTCTGGCGTACCGTGGACGCCGGCCACGGCGAGGACGGGCTGTCCGCTGTCATCGAGGCGGTCCGTCGCCCGTGACCAGCGGGAGGCGGAGGACGAACCTGGCGCCTCGGCGGGAGTCGGCGATGCGCAGGGAGCCGCCGTAGACCTCGGCGATCTCGCGGGCGATGGGCAGGCCGAGGCCGGTGCCCTGGGGGTCCCGGGCGCGCGACTCGCTGAGGCGGGCGAAGCGCTCGAAGACGCGTTCGCGGGCCTCCTCGGGGATGCCGGAGCCGTCGTCGAGGACCTCCACGACCGCGTCGGCGCCGTCGCGCGCCACGGTCACCTCGATGCGCGACTCGGCGTGCCGCTCGGCGTTGCCCAGCAGGTTGCCGAGCACCCGGCTCAGCCGCACCGGGTTCGCGCGCACGACCACGCCGGGCTCCAGGCGCATCCTGATCGGGACGTCGCCGGCCCGGAGGCCGACCTCCCGGCGGACCAGGGCGGCGAGGTCGATCGGTTCCACGGGCATCGGGGTGCGGGCGTCGAGCCGGGACAGCTCCAGGAGGTCGGCGACGATGTCGTTCAGGCGCCGCGTGTCGCGGAGCGCGCCGCGGACCATCGGCTTCCAGTCGGCGTCGTCCGGCTCGCCGAGGGCGAACTCCAGTCGCGTCTGGAGGCCCGTGATCGGGTTGCGCAGGTCGTGGGAGGCGTCGGAGACGAAGCGGCGCTCCCGGGTCACCGCCTCCTCCAGCCGGTCCAGGGTGGCGTTGACCGTCTCGGCAAGGTTCTTGACCCCTCCGGGGGCATGCGGGACGGGCACCCGGTGATCCAGTCCCAGCGCGTCCAGGTCGGCCATCTCGGCACGGATGATGTCGACCGGGACGAACGCCTGCCCGATCGTGTGCCACGTCCACCACGCGATCAGGCTGAGCAGCGCGGCCAGAAGACCGAGGAGGGCGAGGGGCAGCAGCCACATGTTCAGCAGGCCGGGCAGCGGGGCCGCGGCGATGACCATGGCGTTCGAGCCCCACGGGGACGTCTGGATGCGGAGGCCGAACGCCCACACGCACCTGTCCAGGAAATCGGGGCAGACCCGCTGGTCGATCAGCAGTTCGCCTCTCGCCAGGTCGGCGATGGCGAGCGCGGGACGCCCGCGGATCGCGTCACTTGCGGCCACGACCTCTTCCTCAGGGTTCACCACCTGCACCATCGGCGCCTCGTCGGGGCCGACGTCGATGATGCCGGGGTTCCCTCCCCTGGAGAGCTCGAAGGCGATCCGCTCGGCGGTCCGTTCCGTCTCGTGCTCGACCATGCTCTTCACCCAGTCCCGCGCCAGCAGCAGCATCAGGACGAGCGCCAGGGCCAGGATCAGCGCCGACACCACGACGGTGATGAGCGTCGCGCGCCCCCGCACCGAGAAGAGCAGGTGCCTGGCCCACGGGCGGGCGTGATCCCGCTTCCCCGTCGTCACAGTGGTTCTCCGGAACCGCACACACCGTCACTCTAAGTTACTCAGTGTGAGATGCTCGCGGCGCACGCGGCGCCGGGCAGGTGGCCGTGAACAGGACAAGGGCCGCGATCCGTATATCGAGGGTGACGGGCCGCCTTCCGGACGTGAGGGCGGCCGGGACGGGGAGGCGGTGCTGTGGTCGGGACGCGGGACCGTGTGGTGGTGATCGGCGAGATCACGTTGCCGGGCGTGCGGCGGTCGGTCGGAAGCGCGCGCGGCTTCGTCCGGAGCGTGGCGGCCGGTCATCCCGCCCTCGACGACATGGTCCTGGTGGTGAGCGAGACGGTCGCGAACGCGATCGCGCACACGGCGTCCGGGCTGGAGGGCGGGGTGGTGAGGATCGCCGTCCTGGCCGGGGGCGGTGGGTACAGGCTTGAGGTCGCCGACCAGGGGGCGGCGGGCGGGCGCCCCCATGTCAAGGACGAGTACGCGGAGGAGGGGACGGGCGCGGAGTCGGGACGCGGGATGCGGATCGTGGAGGCGCTCGCGTCGCGGTGGGGGTTCCGGACGGACGGCGCCCGGACGGTGGTGTGGGCGGAGTTCCCGGCCCCGGCGGCGCCCGCTCCGGAAGCGTCGCCGGCCCCGGCCGCCGCGATGGAGCGGGGCCGGGGCCAGGTCCGCGGAGCGCCGGTCAGCGGCCCCGGTTGAGCTGCCGGGTCGGCATCTGCCGGGCGTTGCGGCGGTTGTTCGCGACATTGGCCGAGCGGAAGTCGGAGTTCTTCCGCTTGCCCTTCTTCCTGGATTTGGTGAAGGGGTCGTTGTTCATTTCATGGTTCATTGCACGCATGAAGAGATCACCTCCGGGCACGTCTGAATTCGGCCGTGAAAGGCCGCGAAAAGGTGTGGAAGGGCGCGCCGCATCACCGCAGGACACGCGTGTGCCCGTGCGAAGGAGGAGCGCCGTGGAGAGGGACGGGAGCGGGCCCGCGGCAATGCCGGGGGCGGCTCAACCGAAGAAGGATCAAAGCTTCATGGGAATAGTTAGCCATAGGTCCGGGCGGCGTGTCAACCATTAATTCCCGCCGGGCGTGAACTCGAAGGCGGGGAAACGGCGATACATGCCGGGAGGCTTCATGAAGCTGCTGGCCTGGGTCGCCGTCGCGGCGGCCGCGGTGATGGTGACGGGCGCCCTGTCGGCGTACGGGTACTACTGGCGGCTGCAGAGCGCCGTCCAGCACGAGGACGTCGACCGGCTGATCGGCGGAGACCGGCCCAGAAAGCTCAACGGCGCGATCAACATCTTCGTGCTCGGGTCGGACACGCGCGAGGGCGCCAACGCCCGGTACGGGCGGGGCCTGCGGGGCAAGCCGCCCGCGTCCGACACGATGGTGCTGCTGCACCTGTCGCCGGGCGGCGGCCAGGCGATCGCCGTCAGCTTCCCCCGCGACCTGATGGTGCCCATTCCGGCATGCACCCGCAGGGACGGGACGAAGGCGCCGGGCAGCGGCAGCGCCATGCTGAACGAGGCGATCGCCCGTGCGGGCCCCACCTGCACGGTCCACACCGTGGAGCAGCTCACGAAGATCCGCATCGACCACTTCGTGCAGGTGGACTTCGTGGGCTTCAAGCGGATCGCGACGGCGGTCGGCGGCGTGCCCGTGTGCGTGACGGCCGACGTGCGCGACAAGGACTCCGGGCTGACCCTCACCAAGGGCACTCACCGGCTGAAGGGCGAGGACGCCCTGGCCTACGTCCGCAGCCGCAAGGGCTTCGGGAACGGCAGCGACACCGAGCGCATCCGGCGGCAGCAGCACTTCTTCGGCGCGCTCGCCAAGGAGGCGATGAGCGCGGGCGTCCTCACCGATCCGGGACGCCTGAACGCGCTGCTCAGAGCCACGGCCGAGTCGCTGACGACCGACAAGGCGCTCTCCGCCGCGGAGATGCTGAAGATCGCGCAGGGCATGCGCGATCTGAACGCGGGGAAGCTGCGCTTCGTCACCGTGCCGTCCGGGCCGTACCCGCTGAACCGCAACCGGGTGGCGCTCTCCCGGCCCGCCGCGGACCAGTTCTTCGACGCGCTCCGCAAGGACGTGGCGGCGCCGGCTCCCGCGAAGGCCGCGGGCGCGCGGCCGGGGAAGGTGCGGGTGTTCAACGCGTCCGGGGTCGAGGGCCGCGCCGCGCAGGTGGCGGCGCAGCTCACGGACGCCGGCTGGCAGGTCACCGGCGTCGGCGACCTCGGCGCCCGCCCGCGGGCCACCGCCGTCCGCTACGGGACGGGCGCGGAACCGCAGGCGAGGGCGCTGGCGGGCGTCCTGCCGGGCGCACGGATCGCGCCGCGCGCCCGGACGTCCCCCGGCGTCGTCGACCTGGTCATCGGGACGGGCTTCACGCGCGTCCGGACGTCCGGCGGCGTCCCGGTCCAGCGCGGCGAGAGCCGGGCGAGCGACGAGGTCTGCGAGGCGGTGGCGTGATGTGTGGGGTGCCCGTCGTGGACGCCACGGCGACCCCGGTGACAGCCTGGAGCCATGCGCGTCGCGTTCGTGATCTATGACGGCTTCCAGATCCTGGACCTGACCGGTCCGCACGAGGTGTTCGAGGCCACCGGGCGGTACGAGTGCCTGGTCGTCGGCCCGCGCGTCGGGCCGGTGCCGGCGTCCGGCGGGCTCCGCGTCCACGCCGCCTTCGACACGGACCTCGCACCCGAGGGCATCGACACGCTGGTCGTGGCGGGCGGCGTCGGGGTCGACGACGCGCGGGGCGACACGGCGCTCGTCGGCTGGGTCGGGCAGGCCGCGCGGACGGCGCGGCGGGTCGCGTCGGTGTGCAGCGGCGCGCTGCTGCTCGCGGAGGCCGGGGTCCTGGAGGGACGGCGCGTCACCACGCACTGGGGCCGTGAGGAGCAGCTCCGCACGGAGTACCCCGGGCTGGCCGTGGACTGCGACCCGATCTTCGTCCAGGACGGGAACGTGTGGACGTCGGCGGGCGTCACGGCGGGGATGGACCTGGCACTGGCGCTCGTGGAGGACGACCACGGGCGGGAAGCGGCGCACGCGGTGGCGCGTGAGCTGGTGATGTTCCTGCGGCGGCCGGGCGGCCAGTCGCAGTTCAGCGTCCCCCTGTGGTCGGCGCAGCCGCGACGGACCCGGTCCGTGCGGCGGTGTCGTCCGTCCAGGCCGATCCGGGCGCGCGGCACACCATCGCCGACCTGGCCGGACGCTCCGGCCTCAGCGCGCGGCACCTGCAACGCAGGTTCACCGCCGAACTGGGCGTACCGCCCGCCGCGTACGTGGAGCGCGTGCGGATCGAGGCGGCCCGGCGGGCGCTGGCGGAGGGGGACGAGCCGGTCGAGACGCTGGCGCGGCGGCTGGGCTTCGGGACGGGCGAGACGTTGCGCCGGGCGTTCCACCGGCACGTCGGCGTCGCACCGTCGGACTACCGGGACCGCTTCAGAGGAACGAGGGAGTACGCGTGAAGGGGTGGGAGTAGGCATGACCACGTATGGGCTGCTGGTGTTCGAGAACGCCGAGGAACTGGATTTCGTAGGGCCGTGGGAGGTGTTCACGGCATCGGCCATGGTGCGCGACCAAGGCGACAAGGCGGTGCTGGTCGCCGAACGGACGGAACCGGTCCGCTGTAACAAGGGCATGAGGGTCGTGCCAGACCACACCCTGGACGACCACCCGAAGCTGGACGTCCTCCTGGTTCCCGGCGGGCGCGGCGCCAGGGAGACGCAGCCGAACAACCCGTCCGTCACCGGCTGGATAGCGAAGGTCGCCGAACAAGCCGATTGGGTGACGAGCGTGTGCACCGGGTCGTTCCTGCTGCACGCCGCAGGCCCGGCCAAGGGACACAGGGTCGCGACCCACTGGGCCTCCGAGGACGCCCTGGAAGCTCTGGGGGATGTGACCGTCGTCCGGGACGCGCGCTACGTCGTCGACGGCGACCTCGTCACGAGCCAGGGCGTGTCGGCCGGAATCGACATGGCCCTCTGGCTGGTCGGACGCATCCACGGCCGCGACCACGCGCGCAAGGTGCGCCGCTACATCCAGTACGAGCCCGCGCCCCCGTACATGGCGGACGAGTAGACGCCGGCCCGGTGGACGGCGGACGTGCGGACGGCTGGGAGCCCGCCCGATCGGAAAGAACATTCAGCCATACCGGTGATGATCTTCTCTTATCGGCATAATCACCCGAATGGCGATATCGCTTCCAGTGCGGTTCCGCAGCGACGGGGTGCGGGTCGCGGTGGAGACCGACCCCCTGCACGCTCCGCTGCGCGACTTTCTCATCAACGACCTGGGCGAGGACGTCTCGGCGATAGCGCGCGCCCAGGGGCGGCTGAGCGACGGAGCGGCCCGGCCCTGGCAGGAGCAGTACCGCTACCACCGCCTCGACTTCGACGGTACGACCGTGCACGTGCGCGACGTCGCCGGATGGGCGTCCTGCGATCTCGAACCGGCCGTCCTGCGGCGGTGCCTGGACGAGTACCTCCACCAGGTCGGCGCCCTCAAGAGCCGACGCAGCCTGGAACGCGATCTCGGCACGCCGGGCAACGGCGAGCCCATGGCCGCCTCCCTCGCCCTCGGTTCGGTGTCCCCGCGGACGCAGGGATGGGGACTCGTCCAGACCCCGCGCGCCGTGCTGGAGGACCTGGCCGGGCTGACCCCGCACCCCGACGCCTGCCTGCCGCACGGTGTCATGGAGACCGGCTCGGGCGCGTGCTGGGCCGACCTCGCCGTCCTGGACGAATCGGGGAAGCGCCTGCGCGGCGGCACCAAGACCTTCATGCCGAAGGGCATCGACCCGGAACGCATCATGGGCGAACTGGGGAACGCCCTGACCCAGGCCCGCTTCCTCGACGGCGTCCCCGGCGCGTGGTCGGGCGTCGTCGCCGGGGTGCCGGTGCACGGCTACGTCGACCCGGAGGCCGTGCTACGGCTCCCCTGCCGGCCCATCGAGATCGGCGGCGTCGTCCGGCGCGTCAAGGTGTTCTTCCCCGAACTCGCCGATTCCGGTGCCGACCTGGCGACCGCGGCGTCCGGCGCCAGCGCGTTCACGCCTTCGGTGTACGGGCCGCGGCACGTCCTCACGGCGTTCCTGCTCCACGACGTGCAGAGCCACCGCCACCACCTTGAGGTCGTCCGCGCCGCGCGTCCCGGCTGGGAGCACACGGGCAACGCCTGCCACATCCGCATGGACGTCCAGACCGTCCGTCTGGAACACCTGTGGCTTCCCGGCCACACCTGCGAGATGCCGACAGGCGAGTTCGCCAGCGTCCTCTACGAATTCGAACGCCTGACGGCGGCCTGACACCGGACGGCGGCCTGACCGGACGGCGGCCGACACGAGCTACGCGAACGCCGCGCCGAGCGTGTCGGTGAGGGCCGCGCCGGCCATGCCGTCCGGGTCCAGTTCCGGGTCGTAGATGGCCACGTGCAGGCCGACCGCCCGCGGGCTCGCCACCAGCGTCCGCAGGACGGACGTCAGCTCCTCGAACGACAGACCGTCCGGGTTGGGGGAGTCGACGGCCGGCATCACGCTCTTGTCGAGGATGTCGGCGTCCAGATGGATCCAGTACCCCTCGATCGGGGCGGCCTCCAGATGCGCCCGCGCCCCTTCGGCGGCCGAGTCCGCGCCGTGCTCGCGGATGTACTCGATCGGGAAGCGCCGCACGCGCGAGGCCTCGAACGCGTCCAGGTCGAACAGCTCGAAGTCCTCGGGCTCCCGCTGGAGACCGATGTGCGCGACGTGCTCCTCCTCGACGTAGGGGCGCAGCCCCTCGACGTCGGTGAGGGCGGCCGGCCCGTGCCCGGTGACCAGGCCGAGCGCCATTCCGGCCGCCACCAGCCTGCCCGCGACGGCCGACGGGTCCCGCCGGGGCGAGTAGTCGTCGTGCCCGTCCAGGTGCGCCAGCCCGTACACGCCGCGGCGCCGCAGCGCGAGCATCGGGCCGAGCAGGATGCCGCAGTCGCCGCCGAGCACGACCGGGAACTCGCCGCGGTCCAGCACCTCGCCGATGCAGGCCGCGAGCCGCTCGGTGTAGTCGGCGAGACCGGGGCCGTTCAGGTAGCCGGTCTCGTGGTCCGGGCCGAACTCGTAGGGCGGCGGGTCCACGCGGCCGGCGTCCTCGGCCTGCAGGCGGCCGACGATGCCGTGCCCGCGCAGGGCGCGGGCCAGCCGGCGCACGCCGGGCTCGTGACCCTCGCGCGGCGGGCGGAGCCCCAGGTTGGACGGTGCGTCGAGCACTGCGATCATTCATGCAATCTAGAACACCGCGACACCCCGGCACACCGCCCGACAGCGGGCACGTCAGGAAACGGCCGGGAACGGAAGGGGCGTTCGATGACCGCTTCGGGACGACTCGTCGACCGCCTCCTCGGCCTCCCCGAGTCGCCGTCCCCGCACGCCGGGTCGGCGCGGGACCTGCGTGTGCCCATGCCGGACGGCGTCGCGCTCGTCGCGGACCTGTACCGGCCGCGCGGCGCGGGACCGCTGCCCGTCGTGCTGATGCGCACCCCGTACGGCAAGCGGCAGGCCGTCGTCCGGCTGTTCGCGGGCGTCCTGACCCGGCGCGGGTTCCAGGTCGTCGTTCAGAACGTGCGCGGCGTCTCCGGATCGGGCGGCGAGTTCCACGCCTTCCACGACGAGAAGGACGACGGCCTGGCCACGCTCAAGTGGCTCCGCGCGCAGCCCTGGTGCGACGGCAGGGTCGCGATGGTCGGCGCAAGCTACCTCGGGTTCACCGAGTGGGCCGTCGCGCCCTACGCAGACCCGCCCCTGGCCGCGATGGGGCTGGGCATCACCGCGTCCGAGTTCGCCGGCTCGTTCTACCCCGGTGGTGCGCTCGCCCTGCACAACACGCTCGTCTGGTCGTCCTTGATGGGGACGCGTGAGGAGAGAAGGCGGCCGTTCCACAACAGGCGCGTCCGGCAGGCGATGCGGCACCTGCCGGTAGGCGAGGCCGACCTCGCTGCCATCGGACGTCCCGAATCGTTCCTGCGCGAGGTCGCGTCCCACGCCGAGCCCGGCGACGATTTCTGGAAGGCGACCGACCACAGCGCCGGCGTCCCCGCGACCACCACGCCCGCAACGATGGTCACGGGCTGGTGGGACCTCTTCCTGCGCGGCCAGCTCAGGGACTTCGCCGCCCTGCACGCGGAGGGACGCCAGGTCCGCATCACCATCGGCCCCTGGGGACACGACGCCAAAGCCCTCCGCGCGGCGCTCCACGACCAGGTCTCCTGGCTGAACGCCCACCTGAACGGCGACAAAGCGCAACTCCGCAGGGCACCAGTAAGGCTGCACCTGCAACAGGCCGACACCTGGCTGGACTTCGACCGATGGCCCCCGCCCGAGACCAAGCCCACGCCGCTCTACCTGTCCCACGGCCTCGTCTGGGACGAGCCGGACGCGGAGCCCGCCACGTTCACCTACGACCCCTTCGACCCGACCCCGAACGTCGGCGGCCCGCTCCTGTCGCCGGGCAAGGGAAAGCAGCGCGACAACGCCCCGCTCGAACGCCGTGACGACGTGGTCGTCCTCACCGGCGCGCCGCTCGCCGAGGACCTCGACGTGATCGGGCCCGTCGCGGCGACGATCCACGTGCGCACCAGCACCGGGCGGGGCGACCTGTTCGTCCGCCTCTGCGACGTCGACCGGAGCGGCGTCTCCCGCAACGTCACCGACGGCATCCTGCGCATCACGTCCACCGGGACCGTGCGCGCCGAGATCGAGATGCATCCGACCGCGTACCGCTTCCGGCGCGGCCACCGCCTGCGCGTCATGCTCGCGGGCGGCGCGTTCCCCCGCTTCGCCCGCAACCACGGCACCCCGGAGCCCGCAGGCCGGGCCGTGGCGTCCCGGCGCACCCACTTCGCGATCCTCCGCGACGCCGCCCACCCCTCCGCCCTCCACCTCCCCGTCTGGACCCCCTGACCCCACCGCGGACGCCGGCCCACCCGGTTCGCGCCTGGCCGACGTTCCGGCCGCCCATCGCGCCGAATGCCCAGCGTGTTCCGTTCAACGCATGCGGCGGCCCGTTCGTCGACAGGGCCGGGCAAAGCCGCGATGCGCCGGCGGACCCCCGCTACGTTCTTCACATCCGCCGGACGGTACGGCGCGAGCCGCTTCGGGGGGAGCGGCCGGTCCTGTGCCCGCGCCGGGACCGCGACGGCGGAACGGGGGGAGAGGGGTCACTCGGGGGGAGTGGCCCCTCCGTCCGTTTCCAGGCTCTGTGAGTCACCCGCATTGTGAGTCACCTGCCCCGCCTGTCCGCCTGCTTTGTTGGCCGGCTACAAGGCGGCCGGAGCGAAGGCGCGGCTGCGTGAGAAGTAAAGAAAGCCGGGGCGCCCCACAATTCTTGCACCCGCGAATTCCCCCCGTCGCGGGTTCGCCTAGTGAAGGGTACGCCCCCGATGAACAGGCATCTGACGCACGCGCTCAGAGTGCTCCCCGCCGCCGTCGCCCTGGCCGCCGGCGCCGCCCTGGCACCCGCCGCGCAGGCCGGGCAGCCCGCCGCGCCGGCACGTCCCGGCCCCCTCGCCGTAAATGACCTCGCCGCCAATCCCTACGAGCGCGGCCCCGCGCCGACCGAGGCGAGCATCACGGCGGAGAAGGGTCCGTTCGCCGTCGAGAAGATCGACGTTCCGGCGGGCAGCGGGACCGGCTTCAACAAGGGCACCGTCTACGCGCCGACCGACCGGAGCCAGGGCACGTTCGGCGCCATCGCCGTCTCGCCCGGATTCGTCTCCCCGCAAGGCTGGATCGACTGGTACGGGCCCCGCCTCGCGTCCCAGGGCTTCGTCGTCATGACCCTGGAGACCAACAGCCTTCTGGACGTCCCGGCCGCCCGCGGCGAGCAACTTCTCGCCGCCCTCGACTACCTGACGGGCAGGAGCGAGGCGAAGGACCGCATCGACGCGTCCCGCCTCGCCGTCATGGGCCACTCCATGGGCGGCGGTGGGACGCTGGAGGCCGCGAACAAGCGCGCGTCGCTGCGGGCCGCCGTTCCGCTGGCGCCCTGGGACACCACCTACGACTGGAAGAACGTCAGGGTCCCCACCATGATCATGGGCGCCGACAACGACTTCATCGCGCCCGCGGACTCGATGGCGGAGTCCTACTACGACAACCTCACGGCCGTTCCGGAGAAGGCCTATCTGGAGCTGAAGAACGCCGGGCACATGACGTTCAACTCGCCGAACGCCACGATCGCGAAGTACGCCATCGCGTGGATGAAGCGGTTCGTCGACGACGACGCCCGCTACGAGCAGTTCCTCTGTCCCGAACCGAGCCCGGACGCGGCCATCGCCCAGTACGAAGGCACCTGCCCCACCGGCTGACCCACCCCGGCCGGTGGTGGCGCCCGACCCGCTCGGCCGTCACCACCGGCCGTCATCCCCGCCGTCACCACCGGTCGTCAGTGCCGGTCGGCGGGGGAGAGCCGCCGCTCGCCCTGATCGAGCCGGATCAGATGGTGCAGGAGCAGCAGCAGCTCGATCCGCCGGTCCGGGTCGGACATGCCGCCGCCCAGGATCTCCTCCAGGCGGCGGATGCGGTACCGGACGGTCTGCTCGTGCACGAGCAGCCGTTCCGCCGCCGCCACCGCGTTGTCGCGGCACTCCATGTAGGTCAGCAGCGTCCGGGCCAGGGCGTCCCGCCGGTGCGGCGGCAGCTCCATCAGCGCCGCCAGCCGGGTGCCCAGTGCGACGTCCAGAAGCTCCTCGCTCTGCGCCGCGACCAGGCTCGGCAGGTGGTCGAGGCAGCGCAGCGGTTCCTTGCCGGGCAGCACGCCGCGTTCCACCAGCGCGAGCCCGCGCCGCGCCCAGCGCAGCGACAGGGCGGCCCGGGACGGCGGGACGGCCGGGCCGATCGCCGCCGCCCTCGTCCCCCTGATCGCGGCGAGCAGCCGGTCCCGGCCGGGTCCGCCGGGGTCGGGGCAGATCAGGTACGGGTCCGGCGCGTGCCAGTCGACGAGGAGGACCGGCGGCAGGACGGGGACGGCCCCGCCGGGGTCGGGCCGCAGCGCGACGGCGGCCAGCGTCCGCGGCACCTGCCAGCCGGCCGACCTCGCCAGCTCCGCGATCGCCTCCGTGCTGGCCGGCGGGTCCATGACCAGCAGGTCGCGCAGCCGCCACCGGAACCGCTCCCGCTCGCCTGCCAGCTCGCCCTGGGCGCGCGCGTAACCCTGCGCGGCCGCGCTCGCGACGCGCTCCAGGAACACGAACAGCGACTCGGTGATGGAGCCGAGCGTGTCCAGGGACCAGCCGAGGCGCCGGGCGTCCTTGATGAACCGGCGGCACGCGACCTGCCCGCTCACCCGGACCGCCGCCTGCAACCCGTCCAGGCTGCGGCCCTCGCGCGCCTCGTACGCGCCGATCCCCTCGAAGATGCCGGTGACGCCCTCCCACTCCATGTCGGGGCGGCCGATGGCGTCCACGAACTGCCGGACGGTCTCCTGGACCGCCCACCGCATCCGCCGCCCGTAGCGGCTCTCCGGCGGGCGCGCGTACTCCGGGACGAGCCCCTGGATCTCCTTGACCATCTCCACCGCCGCCGCCTCCAGATGGGGCCGCATCGGCCCGGCGACCTCCGGTGGGAGCCCGGACAGCGGAAAATCTCTCCCGGCGGACGGGATGGTCCGACTCATGGCGCGCCCTCCTGAAGCCGACTGCCCCCTCAGGTTCGGTTCCGGAAGCGACGGACCGATAGGCGTGTTCGGAAAGGTTCGAGACGGGCGGATTGTCATCCGGCTGACAGCCGGGGAGGCGGCGCCCCGGCGTGTCGCAAGGCGCGGACCCGGGCGGCGCGGGGACGGGCCTCGCCGCATAAATGGGGATCTCCCCTCACGGGCCTCCCGGCGTGCTGCCGCAAATCCAGGTAAAGGAATCCCCGGGCCCGTTCCATTATTCCCGGGCCCCGCACCAAGGACTCGAAGATCCCGACTTGGGGCGGACGTTTCCGATCTGACAGGAAATGACCGTTCCGCGAGCCTGGGTCGAAAAATTGACCCCGGGAGAGTCGACTTCGAGGCACGGCTGCGGAATGGTCTCCCGCATGGATTCACGATTTCGAGCCGCCTGCGGGACGTCCGGTCCCGTCAAGTGGCTGCTGGCCTTTCTCTGCGCCCGCGAGAAGGCGCTGCGGACGCACTCCGGGGTCGCCTCCGGCCCGGCCGAGTGGCTGCTGGTCTTCCTGGAGGTCGAACGCACCGGGCTGGCGGCCCGGCAGCGCCCGGCCGCCCTGCCCTCCCGGCGCGGCAGGGCCGAGGAGCCACCGTTCGGCCGGCTGTCCGCCCGCAGCGCGTAAAGGAAGTTCATGAACATCGAGATGCTCCTCGCCGCCCTGATCGGCGGCGCGATCGGCTTCGCCGAGCTCGTCGCGCGCTACCGCGACCGGCCGGCCGCGGCCCTGCTCTCCCCGGGCGGGCTGCTGTTCGTCTTCGTCAACGCCTGCGCGTCGATCGTCGCGCTGATCGCGGTGACCGCCTCCGGCTGGACTTTCGGGCTGCCCGTCACCACGCCCCCCGCGAGCCTCATGGTCGTCCGGGTGATCGCCGCCGGGCTCGGCTCCGCGGCGGTGCTGCGCATGTCGTTCGCCCCCGCGCAGGGCCGCGGCGCAGGCGCCGGGCCCGTCGCCCTCCTCAACGGCATCCTGCGGGTCGCCGACGGCGAGCTGGAACGCAAACGCGCACTCAGCAGGCTGTCGCACGACGACCTGGCGGGGCTGTCGTTCGAACGCGACCACGCCGCCCTCGCGGAGCTGTGCTGCCACCTCATGCGCGAGTTCGACCTGGCCGAGGCGCAGCGGCTCGGCGGCCTGGCGGCGGAGCTGAGCAGCCGCGACGACCTGACCGACGCCGACAAGCTGGACTGCTGGGGGCTGGAGCTGACGCGCCTCGTCGGCGAGCGCGCCCTCCGGCAGGCGGCGCGGCGGCTGCGGGACCGCCCCCGCGACGAGGCCCGTCCGGCGGCCGAACCCGAGCAGCCTTCGGCCGTCCCGGCCCCCGACCACGACTACCTGGCCGAGACCGCGCCGTCCCGCCCCCCGGTCGCCAAGGCCTCCCGCCTCGCGCCGAGCACGAACGGCAGGCCGGAACGCAAATCGTTCAGCGACGCCTGACACCCCGTGGAATACCGGTGCGCCCGTTCGGCGGGGCGCGCCGGTATTTTCGCTGGGACGGGTCACTTCGCCGGACGGGCACCCCGTCGGGACGGCTATTTCGGCCGGCCAGAAAGGGCCGCCTCGGAATCGTCCCGCGCCTCCAGTGCCGCCGCAATGCGGTGCAGCGCCTCCGCCATCGAGACGAGCGCCTGCACCTGCGCGGCGGCCATGAGATTCCCCGGCGAGGGATCGGCGGCCTGCGCCTCCGCCGCCGCCTCGCAGGCCTGCTGGTTCCACCAATGCACGTGCCGATTCTATTCGGTGACACGAATGCGGCACATTGCGCCGCGCCGCCCCGCCGCCGGTACGGAAAAGGCTTTGCCGGCACCGGAATGGAAAGGACCCCGCCGTGAGCACCGAACCCCGCGCCGCCCCGCCCACCGCTCCGCCCACCGGAGGGCTCGCCGGTCCTCCGCGCTGGACCGGCAAGCCCGTGCGGCTGCTGACGACCGCGGAACTGGCCGAGGCCCTCGAATACCTGGAAAGGCACCGCCCTGACGACGACGTCCTCGGCCGCGCCCTCGCCGGCGAGTTCGTCCGGCGGACGGCCGCCGCCGAGTTCGCCCGCCGTGCCACGGCCGACCGCCGCGGCGCCCTGGAGAGCGGCCCGGGCAGGGGATGCGCCCCTGGAGAGCCCCGCCCCGCCTCGCCGGATCTCGACGGGCCGCGCCGCCCGCCCCTGACGCCGCCGCCAGGACGGCCCGGAGCTCCGCAGTGAGTCGGAGCACCCTGCGTACCCGGGGGCCGTGAGGCCGGGAGGTCGTGAGGCCGTGCGTCACTTCCGTGGCTCGGGGTATGGACGCGTCATGGAGGTACGGCTGCGCAGGGTGTACGAGCCGCCGTCGGCCGAGGACGGCAGGCGGATCCTGGTCGACCGGGTGTGGCCACGAGGCCTGTCGAAGGACAAGGCCCGCCTGGACGAGTGGGAGAAGGACGTCGCCCCCTCCACCGAGCTCCGCAAGTGGTACGGCCACGACGCCGCCAGGTTCGAGGAGTTCACCCGCCGCTACGACGCCGAGCTGGCCGAGCCCGAACGCGCCGCGGCCCTCGACCACCTGCGGGAACTCGCCCGGCAGGGCACCGTCACCCTGCTCACCGCGACCAAGGACGTCGACCGCAGCCAGGCCGCGGTCATCGCCGGCAGGCTCCGCGACTCCTCCTGAGTTACCTGGCCGCTCCCTTGCTCTCCCCCCTTTTCTAGGGTTTCTGGACGTTTCGCGTCAACTTCCCGTTCACCCTAATGGAACGCTCCTTTTCGGTGGCGTCTTCAAAGGGGCGGCATTGGACATTCCATCTCCCCTGACCATGCCCTTCAAGAGAAGTTCCTTCACCTTTTGGTGACCCTGTTCAATGGAAGTGAAAAAGCAAAGATTGACCCCTCTGGCCAGGCGAGTTTACGCTCCCTCTGCGCAGGTCCCAGCGAGGAGGAATCGCATGCGTAAAGGGATTGCCGTTTCCGCTGCCACCGCAATTGCCGTGAGCGCCTTGTGCGTCGCGCCGGCGTCCGCGGCCCCGCGTCGGGTGCACGGGCCGAACGGGGTGACCATCGAGATCGCGACCGTCAACGGATCGGGCTGTCCGGCCGGAACGGCCGCGGTCGCCGTGTCCGAGGACAAGGAGGCCTTCACCGTCACCTACAGCGACTACCTGGCGCAGGCGGGCGGTTCCTCCGGCCCGACCGACTTCCGGAAGAACTGCCAGATCAGCATGAAGGTGCACGTCCCCCAGGGCTTCACCTACGCGATCTCGTCCACCGACTACCGAGGCTTCGCGTCCCTGGAACCGGGCGCGTCCGCCGTCGAGAAGGCGAGCTACTACTTCCAGGGAATGTCGCAGACCTCCGCCGTCTCGCACCCCCTGAAAGGCCAGTACGCCGACAATTGGCAGTTCACCGACACCAACGATGTGGCGCAACTCGTTTACAAGCCCTGCGGCGATGAGCGCAATTTCAACGTCAACACGGAACTGCGGGTGCTCAAGGGCGCCTCGGACCCCGCGAAGACCAGCTTCATTTCGATGGACTCCACCGACGGAAGCATCAAGACCACCTACCACTTCGCCTGGAAGCAGTGCCCCCCGTGGTGACGGGCCGTTCACGGCCGTGACCACCGGCGCCGAGCGTGCCGGCTTCCACCCAGCCCCGAGTAGAGGAGAACAACCAGGGCATGGCGCAGACCACGCCCGTCAGCCACACGATCCGTGGGGGGTACTCCGACAACTGGCAGTTCTCGGACCGCACCGACGTCTCCGAGCTCGTCTTCAAGCCGTGCGGTGAGGACCGCAACTTCAACATCAACACTGAGCTGCGCGTCTACAAGGGCACCTCGGACGCCGCGAAGACCAGCTTCATGGCCTTCGACTCCACCGACGGGAGCGTCAGGACGACGTACCACTTCGCGTGGAAGAAGTGCCCGGGCTGAGTCGGGCCCTGAACTGCACCGCCCCGGGCCGCGCCCCACACCAGGGAGAACGCGGCCCGGCCGCCCGTCCGGACGAGGTTCGCCGCGGCGAGGCGTCCCGGCGCAGCCCGGAACGGGTTTTAGAGTGAGGGGGTCTCAAGGAAGGATCCTCACCATGCCCCTCGCCTCACGCCTGCCGGCTCCGCCCGAGACCATGGCCGTCCTGGAGGAGACCTACGCGGGGGTGCTGCGCCGAGATCCGGGCGAGTCCGAGTTCCACCAGGCCGTGCACGAGGTGCTGGAATCCCTCGGCCCGGTGCTGGCCGCGCGGCCGGGCCTCGCCACCGCCAAGCTGGTCGAGCGGGTGATCGAGCCGGAACGCCAGATCATGTTCCGCGTCCCGTGGCAGGACGACAACGGAGAGATCCACGTCAACCGCGGCTTCCGCGTCGAGTACAACGGCGCGCTCGGGCCGTACAAGGGCGGGCTCCGCTTTCATCCCACGGTGAACCTCGGCATCGTCAAGTTCCTCGGCTTCGAGCAGATCTTCAAGAACGCGCTGACCGGCCTCGGCATCGGCGGCGGCAAGGGCGGCAGCGACTTCGACCCGCACGGCCGCTCCGACGCGGAGGTCATGCGCTTCTGCCAGTCGTTCATGACCGAGCTGCACCGCCACGTCGGCGAGCACACCGACGTCCCGGCCGGCGACATCGGTGTCGGCGCCCGCGAGATCGGCTACCTGTTCGGCCAGTACCGCCGCGTCACGAACCGGTGGGAGGCCGGGATGCTGACCGGCAAGGGCATGCTGTGGGGCGGCTCCGCCGTCCGGACGGAGGCGACCGGCTACGGCAACGTGATGTTCACGGCCGAGATGCTGCGCCGCCGCGGCGAGGACCTGGACGGCCAGCAGATCGTCGTCTCCGGCTCCGGCAACGTCGCGATCTACACCATCGAGAAGGCGCAGCAGCTCGGCGCGAACGTCATCACCGTCTCCGACTCCGGCGGCTACGTCGTGGACGAGAAGGGCATCGACCTCGACCTGCTCAAGCAGGTCAAGGAGGTCGACCGGGGCCGCGTGTCCGACTACGCCGACCTGCGCGGCTCCTCCGCCCGGTTCGTCGCGGGCGGACGGGTCTGGGACGTCCCCGCCGACATCGCGCTGCCGTCGGCGACGCAGAACGAACTCGACGCCGACGCCGCCGCGATCCTCGTCCGCAACGGCGTGAAGGCCGTGTCGGAGGGCGCCAACATGCCGACCACGCCGGGCGCCGTGCACGTTCTCCAGAACGCGGGCGTCGCCTTCGGCCCCGGCAAGGCCGCCAACGCGGGCGGCGTCGCGGTGAGCGCACTGGAGATGCGGCAGAACGCGAGCCGCGCCGCCTGGCCCTTCTCCCAGGTGGAGGAGGAGCTGCTGGCCATCATGACGAGCATCCACGACACCTGCTACGAGACCGCCGACCGCTACGGCGCCCCCGGCGACTACGTGGCCGGCGCCAACATCGCCGGCTTCGAACGCGTGGCCGACGCGATGCTCGCCCAGGGCCTCATCTAGCGAAGCGCGTCACCTCCGCCGCAGGACCGCCCCTCTTCCGAGCCGCCGGATGGCTCAGAAGGGGCGGTCCGGGGCATGAGCGGAGAGTGACGGCGCAATCGCGAAGAGCCCGCGTCCGGCCCTTGGTCAGGGTGACCCTGCGCACGACGCTGACCACGGTGGCTCTCATCATCGTGTACTTCACGGCTCCCTTGAACAGGTCGTTCACGACGCTGACCGGCGTCGTGCTGACCGTGGCGCTGTTCGCGCTGGGAACGCTCGCCACATGGCAGGCGAGGTCGATCGCGCGCTCGCGCTCCCCGAGGCTCCGCGCGATCGAGGCTCTCGGGACGACCGTCGCGTTGTTCCTCCTCCTCTTCGCCTCCGGCTACCTCCTGATGAGCCACGACACCCCGCCCGGCTTCTCCGAGCCGCTGACGCACGTCGACGCCCTGTTCCTCACCATCACGATCTTCACGTCGGTCGGTTTCAGTGACATCGTCCCGATCTCGCAGACGGCCCGCGCCCTGACGGTCGTGCAGATGCTCGGCGACCTGGTCTTCCTGGGCGCCGTGGCCAAGGTCTTCCTGGAGGCGGTGCGCCGGGGCGTCGAACGCAAGGCCGGCGAACCCTCCGACCGTGGCGAAGGCGGCTGAGGGCATCCGCGCCGCCAACGCGTTCAGTTGGTCGGCTTCGGTGGAGCGTCGGTCAACCGCGTGGCGCGGGCCACGCGGCGAGAGCCAGTTCAGCGGTTTCGGTCAGCTCGGTGGCCGTGGCTCCATCGCAGGCGCGTTGCGACATGCCCTGGATGACGGCGGCGAAGTACGCGGCCATGGCGCGGGGGTTCGCCGTGGAGGGCAGCTCGCCGGCCTGTCGTGCCGTCTCAAGGCGGGCTTGGAAGACGTCCAGGTTCCTGTTCCGCAGATCGCGGAGGAATGCCGCCACCTCGGCGTCCTGCGGGGTGACGTTGGTGGCCGCGCTGATCGTCAGGCATCCGGCCGGGTGGGACGGGTCGGTGTAGACGACGGCCGCCTCGCGCAGAACGCGGGTGAACGCGCCCTGCGCGGTGGGCTCCTCGTCGAGGGCGACGCCCATGAAGGCGCCCACGGGGGAGCGCCCATAGCTGTGCACCACCTCCCTGAACAGTGATTTCTTGTCCCCGAAGGCCGCGTACAGGCTGCCGGGTCTGATGTCCATCGCCTCGGTCAGCTCGCCGACGGAGGTGGCCTCGTAGCCGCGTTCCCAGAACAGCCGTGTGGCCGCGATCAGTGCCGCGTCGCGGTCGAACGCCCTGGGCCGCCCTCGCTTCGCCCGTGTGTCACCCACCCCCACATTCTAGAACGAACGCTCAAGAAGACGTGCTAGCGTAATTCTTGAGTCATCGTTCAAAAATTTGAGGAGTGGTCACAGCCCATGGACGCACGTGCTCTTGAGGGGAAGGTCGCGCTGGTCACCGGCGCCGGCCGTGGCATCGGACGGGCCATCGCCCAACGTCTGGGCCGGGACGGGGCCACCGTCGCCGTCGCCTACGCGCGCGACGAGACGGCCGCGAACGAGGTCGTCGAGCGCATCCGCAAGGACGGCGGCCGGGCCTTCGCCCTGCAGGCGGAGTTGGGGCACCACGGTGACGCGGCCCGCCTGTGGGCGGCCTTCGACGCCCATGCGGACGAGTACGCGCCCGGCGGGGGCGTCGACATCATCGTCAACAACGCCGGCATCGGTCGCAGTAATGATCTTGCGTCGTTGACCGAGGACGGTTTCGACGAGGTCTTCGCCGTGAACGTCCGCGCACCGTTCTTCATCGTCCAGCACGGGCTGCGACGGCTGCGCGACGGAGGCCGGATCATCAACATCTCCAGCGGAGCGGCCCGCCTCGCCATGCCGGAGATCATCGCCTACGGCGCCACCAAGGGCGCGCTCGACACCTTCACCCTCAACCTCGCCAAGGAACTGGGCCCCCGGGGCATCACGGCGAACTCGGTGGCGCCCGGCATCATCGACACCGACGTCAACGCGGGCTGGCTGCGTGGAAACCCGCAGGCCGAAGCCCACGCCGCGTCCCTGGCCGCGCTCGGCCGGGTCGGGCGGCCGGAGGACGTGGCCGACATCGTGGCCTTCCTCGCCTCGGACGACGCGCGCTGGGTGACCGGACGGGTGATCGACGCGACGGGCGGTTCCGGGTTGTGAGCCTTCCGGGGCGCCGGGCGCGGCAGGGTATGGCCCCCGGCGCGGCCTTTGTCAGGGGCCGTCCGGGCTAGGCTGCTGTGTCGTGCTGGAGACGCGCCTCGACACTGCTCGGATCCGGGCGGCCCGCCGGATGATCGCCCCGGTCTTCCTCGACACTCCGCTGTATCGCTGCGAGGCGCTGGAGCCCGTCCTCGGGTGCGCGGTGAGCATCAAACTGGAGACGGCGAATCCGGTCCGCAGCTTCAAGGGGCGCGGCACCGAGCTCGTCGCCGGGCTGCTCGCCGAGAACGGTCCGCGGGCGGCGGTGTGCGCCAGCGCGGGCAACCTCGGTCAGGCCCTCGCCTGGTCCGGGCGCGGCCGGGGGCTCGACGTCACCGTCGTGGCGTCCCGCTTCGCGCCCGCGACCAAGCTCGATCGCATCCGCGCGTTGGACGCCAGGCTGGAACTGGTGGACGGCGACTTCGAGATGGCGCGCGAGCGGGCGGTGGCCATCGCGGGACACGAGGGCGTCCGGCTGGTCGAGGACAGCCTGGACATCGAGACCTGCGAGGGCGCGGCGACCATCGGGCTGGAACTGCTCGACTCCGCGCCGGCGTTCGACGCCGTCCTGATCGCGCTCGGCGGCGGGGCGATGGCCACCGGTGTGGGCCATGTGCTCAAGACGTTCGCGCCCGGAGTCGAAGTGATCTGCGTCCAGCCGTCGGGCGCGCCGGCGATGACACGCTCCTGGCGCCGGCAGCGCGTGGTCACCACCGAATCGACCGACACCATCGCTGACGGCGTCGCCGGACGACGCCCCATCCCGGAAGTCCTGGACGACCTCCTCCTGGTCGCCGACGACGCAGTCCTGGTCGAGGAGGCGTCGATCATCGCCGGTATGGGGCTGCTCCTCGACCGGGCCGGCCTCGTCGTCGAACCGTCGGCCGCCCTCGGCGTCGCGGCGATCCTCGAAGACCGCGCCCGCTTCGCGGACCGGCACGTCGTCACCATCGTGTGCGGCGGCAACGTCGACGCAGGCTCCTACCGCCGCTGGGTCGGCATGGGCCTCGACCACAAGCCTTGAGGACGCGCTCACCTGTTCCGGTCTTCGGCCCTGCGGTCTGCCGATGACTGCGCGGGATGCCTTTCGGGGCCGGTCGAGCGGGTGAAGGCCGGGACCCTGGAGTGGCCGGCCCGGTCACGCGGCCTGGCGTAGGGCCGCCAGCAGGGCCGTCGTGGCCGGTGGGTCGGGCGGCTCGCCGTAGGTGGCCGCGTAGACGCGACGGGTCGAGGCGGGGATCTCGGTCGCCTCGACGCCGGTGCCGCGGTGGGCCCGGAGCGCGAGGCCCGGCAGGGTGGTGACGCCCAGCCCGGCCGCCACCAGAGACTGCATCACCACCATGTCGTCGGTGCTGTAGGCGATGTCCGGTGCGAAGCCGACTCCGGCGCACAGGTCCAGCAGGTGGCCCCGGCAGCGATCGCAGCCGGCGATCCAGCGCGCATCGCGGTGCGCCTCCAGGGTCTGAGGTCCGGACGGCCCCGGTGTGACCAGGTAGGTGGGGTCGTCGAGCAGGTGGTGCAGCCGGATCCCGGGTTCCTCGGACGGCGACTCGTCGTAGCGGAAGACGACCGCGACGTCGGCCCTGCCGGCGCGCAGGAGCCGTAGCGCCTCGGGCGGGTGCGTGTCGGTGAGGCCCAGTTCCAGGCCCGGGTGGGTGGCCGCGAGGGTGGTCGCGGCGGCCGGGACGAGCGTGCACATGGCCGAGGAGAAGCCCGCGAGCCTGACCTTGCCCGCGCTCAGGCCGACGTGGGCCGACAGCTCGGCCGCGGCGGCGTCGACCCTGCCGATGATCTCCATGGCGCGTTCGGCCAGCAGTTCACCGGTCGGCGTGAGGCGGACCCCGCGGCCGACGCGCTGCAGCAGCGCGGCCCCGGTCTCCTTCTCCAGCCGCGCGATGTGGTGGCTCACCGACGGCTGCGTGTAGTGCAGATCCTTGGCCGCCGCGGTGATCGAGCCGGTGCGGGCCACGGCGGCGAGCACGCGCAGGCGGACGAGGTCCAACATATTCACTCCGTCTATGGAATCCAATGATCATAGGCATTGGACGTGATGAGTCGAGAGCCGCCAGGCTGGACGGCATGCAGAGCTCGATCCTGACCTTCGCCCTCGCGGCGCTCGTGCTGATCATGATTCCGGGGCCCGACCAGGCCCTCGTCACCCGCAGCACGCTCGCCGGGGGCCGGGCGGCCGGGCTGCTGACGACGGTCGGCGGAGTGGCGGGGCTGGCGGTGCACGCCGGCGCCGCCGCGCTCGGGCTGTCCGCGCTGCTGCTCGCCTCGGCGACCGCCTTCGCCGCTCTGAAGATCGTCGGAGCCGCGTACCTGCTGTGGATGGCCGTGCAGACCCTGCGCTCGGCCGCCCGCTCGCGCCGTGAACCGGAAGCGGCACCGGTCGAGCGGGCAGGACCGGCCGGGCGGCCAGGACGAGCACGGCGGCGGCCGATGTCGGCGCTGGGGCAGGGGTTCCTGAGCAACGCGCTGAACCCGAAGGTCGCGCTGTTCTTCGTGACGTTCCTGCCGCAGTTCCTGTCGGCCGAGTCGGCGGGCGCCGCGCGCGGCCGGGCGCTGCTGCTGTCGGCGGTGTTCGCGCTGCTCTACCTCGTCTGGTTCGGGCTGTACGTCGCCGTGGTCGACGGGTTCGGACGGTTGCTTCGCCGTCCTCGGGTGAAGGCGGGGATCGAGCGTGTCACCGGCGTGCTGCTGATCGGGTTCGCGGTCAAACTGGCCACCGCGCGCCAGTCCTCCTGACCGGCCCGCGGGCCGGAGGGCCGATCCGCGGCCGTCGGCGGGGTCCCGCCGACCGGCATCATCACGACATCACAAGACCAGGCACCACCGATGCGGCCCGGAGCTGCACCGTCCGTGTCCTGCACCTGCGAACACATCGAGGAGAATCACATGGCCATCCAACGCATGGACCACGTCAGCGTCGTCGTCGACGACCTTGAGGCCGCCATCGCCTACTTCACCGAATTCGGCATGGAGCTGGAGGGCAGGGCGCCGATCGAGGGTCCCGTGGTCGACAGCATCAACGCGATCGACGACATCAAGGTCGACATCGCGATGATGAAGACGCCGGACGGCCAAGGCCGGCTCGAGCTGACGAAGTTCCGGTCGCCGGCAGCGATCGCCGGCGACCCCGAGGTCGCGCCGCCGAACATGCTGGGCCTGCGCAGCGTCATGTTCACCGTCGATGACCTCGATGACATCGTCGCCCGCCTGCGAAGCCACGGCGCCGAACTCGTCGGCAAGGTGGAGCAGTACGAGGACGTCTACCGGCTCTGCTACCTCCGCGGCCCGGCGAACATCATCGTCGCCCTGGCCGAGCCGCTGAAGTGAAGGCCGGCCCGGCGGGTCAGCGGCGGGTGAGGCGGACGACGGGAAACCGGCGGTCCGACTTGCCCTGGTATTTCGCGTAACGGGGCTGGGCGGCGGTGATGCGCTCCCACGCCTCGTCGCGGTCGGCGCCGTCGAGCCGGTGCGGCGCCACCGGCACGGCGTCGCCGCCGGCCAGCTCGATCGCCGCCTGCTCGGGGTGCGCCATCAGGTTGACGTACCAGTCCGGGTCCTGGCTCCCGCCGCCGGACGCGACGATCAGCCAGGCGTCGTCGCCGCCGGGGAACCACGACACGGGCGTCTCGCGCGGCCGTCTGCTCCGGTGGCCCACCGTGTTCAGGATCAGGACGTCCATCCCCATGAACGTCGCGCGGCCGCGCCGGATCTTGCGCATCATGCGGGCGTTCATCGTCTGCTGCATCCACCGCGACACCGCCCCGGGCCTGCCGCTCCTGTGCTCCTTCACCTGCTGATTCTGTGCCATCGCCTGCCTCCGGTCGGCCGTACTGGTATCCGTTGTCCTCACGCTAGGCGCGGCCCGGTCAAGGGCGCTTCTCGATTCCTGACCGGTCCGCCGTCCGTCGCGCCGAAGACAGGCGAGCCATGCCGCGGGACGGTTGGCGTGGGGGTTTTCTGGGGCATGCCATGGGGAGGGGGATGTCCGTCGTTGTGACGTGTCCTTCGACTACCGGGGGGTTTTCGGAGATGACCGCGGGATGGTACGGGCCAGGGGGAATGGACCCATTCGAGGAGATGCTCGCCCGCTTCTTCGGGGCGCGGGCGCACCGGCGGCCCATGGAGCGGATCAGCATCGCGCGGCTGATGAGCGAGCCCGCGCGGGAGCTGGTGCGGGACGCGGCCGCGCAGGCGGCGCAGTGGGGCAGCGACGATCTGGACACCGACCACCTGCTGTGGGCGGCGACCCGGCAGCACGGGACGCGGCAGTGGATGGCGCGGGCCGGCGCGGACCCGGACAAGATCCGGGATGAGATCGAGGACCACGCGCGGCGCGGCGAGCCCCGCGACGTCCCGCCCGAGCTGACCCCTTCCGCCAAGCGGGCGCTGCTCGACTCGCACCAGGTGTCGCGGGCGCTCGGGTCGTCCTACATCGGGCCCGAGCACCTGCTGTTCGCGCTGGCGCTGGACCGCGGGTCGAGCGCCGGGCGGATCCTCGACCACGAGCACGTGACGCCCGACTCGCTGCAGCAGGCGGCGCCCGGCGGAGGTTCCGGGCAGCCGCCGCCCGGCGGCGGCGGGCAGCAGAGCGGGACGCCGACGCTGGACGAGTTCGGACGCGACCTGACCGCCCTCGCCCGTGAGGGACGCATCGACCCGGTCATCGGGCGCGAGGACCAGATCGAGGAGACGGTCGAGGTCCTCTCGCGGCGCACCAAGAACAATCCGGTGCTGATCGGTGACCCGGGGGTCGGCAAGACCGCGATCGCCGAGGGGCTGGCGCAGCGGATCGTGGACGACGAGGTCCCCGAGACGCTGCGCGGCAAGCGCATCGTCCAGATCGACCTCGGCGGCGTCGTCGCGGGCACCCGGTACCGAGGCGACTTCGAGGAGCGGCTGAAGAAGCTCGTGGACGAGATCCGCGAGCACGCCGACGGCCTGGTCGTGTTCATCGACGAGATCCACACGATCGTGGGCGCGGGCAGCGCGGAGGGCGCGATGTCGGCGGGGAACATGCTGAAGCCCCCGCTCGCCCGCGGCGAGCTGCACGTGGTCGGCGCCACCACGATCGACGAGTACCGCCGCAACATCGAGAAGGACGCGGCGCTGGAGCGGCGGTTCCAGCCGATCCTCGTGCCGGAGCCGAGCACGGACGACAGCGTCGAGATCCTGCGCGGCCTGCGCGACCGGTACGAGGCGCACCACCAGGTGCGCTTCACCGACGAGGCGCTCGTCGCGGCCGTCGACCTGTCCAGCCGCTACCTGACCGACCGGTTCCTGCCGGACAAGGCGATCGACCTCATCGACCAGGCGGGCGCGCGCGTCCGGTTGCGCAGTGCGCGGGACGGCGGGCGCCGCGAGCTGGAGCAGCGCCTCGACCAGCGGTGCCGCGAGAAGGACCAGGCCGTCGCCGACGAGGACTACGAGCGGGCCTCCGAGCTGCGCGACGAGGTCGCCCGGCTGGAGAAGGACATCACCGAGACGCGCGGGAACGGCGGGCCGGCCAAGGTCCCGGAGGTGACCACGGAGGACGTCGCCGAGGTCGTCTCCCGGATCTCCGGCGTCCCCGTCACCCAGCTCACCCAGGCCGAGCGGGAGCGCCTGTCGAACCTGGAGGACCACCTGCACGAGCGCGTGATCGGGCAGGAGGACGCGGTCGCGGCGGTGGCGCGGGCCGTCCGGCGGTCCCGCGCCGGGATGGGCGACCCGGACCGGCCCATCGGCGGGTTCCTGTTCCTCGGCCCGACCGGCGTCGGCAAGACCGAGCTGGCGAAGGCGCTGGCGGAGGCCCTGTTCGGCAGCCGGGACCGGATGATCCGGTTCGACATGAGCGAGTTCCAGGAGCGGCACACCGTCAGCCGTCTGATGGGCGCGCCACCCGGATATGTCGGCTACGAGGAGGCGGGGCAGCTCACCGACGCCGCCCGCCGCCGGCCGTACTCGGTGATCCTGCTGGACGAGATCGAGAAGGCGCACCAGGACGTGTTCAACGTCCTGCTCCAGCTTCTCGACGACGGCCGCCTCACCGACGCGCAGGGCCGCACCGTCGACTTCCGCAACACCGTCGTGATCATGACGAGCAATCTCGGCTCGGAACTGATCACCGGCACGACCGAGATCGGCTTCGGCATGTCCGGCGAGGGCGGCGGGCTGCGCGATCGGATCATGCGGCGGCTGCGCGAGTCGTTCCGGCCCGAGTTCCTCAACCGGATCGACGAGATCATCGTCTTCCGGCGGCTGGAGGAGGGCCAGCTCCGCCAGATCACCGACCTGCTGCTGGACGAGACGCGCCGCCGCCTGCGCGCCCAGGACGTCTCCGTCACCTTCAGCACCGAGGCCGTGGACTGGCTCGCCGCGCGCGGCTACCAGCCCGAGTTCGGCGCCCGGCCGCTGCGCCGCACGATCCAGCGCGAGGTGGACGACCGGCTCTCCGACCTGCTGCTCTCCGGCGATCTGCGCCCCGGCGAGCACGTCGACGTGTCCGCGGTGAACGGCGGCCTCCAGTTCGACGTCGCCACGAAGTAAGAGTTACAGTCCTCCTATAAACCTTACAGGAGGACATGTGCTCATCCCGATGGCCGACTACGCGGCGGGTGTCGAGGTCGCGAACGACCTCGTCAGCACGTCGCCGGACGTGCGGGGGGCCGAGGAGCTCTCCGGGCCCGCCGCCCTGGCCGGCATGCTCGCCGCGTACGACGTCGCGGTGCCGACCGCCGAGGATGTCGAGAAGGTCCGTTTCCTGCGCGGTGAGGTGCGCTCCGTCCTGGAGTCCGGGACCGAGGACGAGGCGGTGGAGCGCGCGGTGCTGCTGGCCGGGCACGCAGGGCTCGCGCCCGTGCTGCGCCGCGATCCGTCCGGCCGGTGGCAGTGGTACGTCCCGACGGCCCGGGACGCCTCCCTCGTCGGGGAGGTGGCCGCCCTCGTCGGCGTCGCGCTGCTCAGCCTCGTCCGGGCCCTCGGCCACGCCCGTTTCCGCCCGTGCGCCGCCCCCGGGTGCGGCGGCGTGTTCGCCGACGCCAGCCGCGCCGGACGCCGCCGCTACTGCATGCCGGAGCTGTGCGGAAACAGGCTCAACGTCGCCAACCACCGTGCGCGCCGCCGGGCGGTGGCCCGATGACGCTCACCGGCGCGCTCCGGCTTCCGGACGGGACCCTGATCCGGGGACGCGGCCTGCGGAACCCGCCACCGGACGGCCCGCACCCCGACTTCGGGCTCTACCTGGGCTCCGGCCGCCTCCGCCGCAGGCACGAGCCGCAGCTGAGCTGGCCGTCCGCGTGGATCGACTGGCCGGACTTCCTGCTGCCCCGAGACCGGGACGAGGCCGTCCGGCAGATCCGCGCCCTGCACGAGCGGGCCCGCTCCGGCGCCGCCGTCGAAGTCGCCTGCGGAGGCGGCGTCGGCCGCACCGGCACGGTCATCGCCTGCCTGGCCGTCCTGTCGGGAGCGGCGCCGTCCGAGGCCGTCGCCTGGGCGCGCGAGCACCACCATCCGCGCGCCGTCGAAACCCCCTGGCAACGCCGCTGGGTGACCCACTTCCCAACCTGACCCCGGAGCCCGGCCCGCCGACGCACCCACCCCGAGGCCGGACCCCGCGCACGACTCGGCCTCCCGCGTGGTCAGCCTCGCCCGAGGATCAGGTGTGCGGCGTGTTCGCCGATCATCATGCTGGGGGCGTTGGTGTTGCCGCCGATGATGGTCGGCATGATCGAGGCGTCCGCCACGCGGAGCGCCTCGATGCCGCGCACACGCAGTTCGGGGTCGACGACGGCCCGCTCGTCGGAGCCCATCCGGCACGATCCGACGGGGTGGTAGACGGTCGTGGCGCGGTTCGGCAGCTCCCTGGCCAGGGCCTTGCGGTCGGGGAACTGCGGCCCGGGGGACAGCTCCTCCTTGACGTCCCCGGCGATGATCTGGTTCGCCATCACCTCGCGGACGAGCTCGATGCCGTCCAGCAGCAGCCGGGCGTCGTCGGGCTCGGTGAGGTAGCCGGGGTCGATGATCGGTGCGGCGGACGGGTCCGCCGACCCCAGCCGGACCGTGCCGCGGCTCTTCGGATAGATCAGCGTCGGCATGATCGTGAGCGCGGACCGCTTGTCGACGGCGTGCCGCACCGGCGCGTCCTGGTTCGGGAACGGGTACGACCACGGCAACGCGTGCAACTGGATGTCGGGCACGTCGCCCGCCTGCCCGCTGCGGACGAAGCCGACCGCCTCGAACACGCTGCGGGCCACCCACGTCCCGCCCCTCGTCCACTCCTTGGCGACGCCCCTGGCGAAGTAGGGCGCGGTGCCCCTGTGGCGGGCCGTGTCCATGACGAACGTCATCGGCACGAACATGTGGTCGTGCAGGTTGTCGCCCACCGGGAGGTCGGCGCGCACCTCGACGCCGTGGTCCTTCAGGTGGCCGGCCGGGCCCACGCCGGACAGCATCAGCAGGTGCGGAGAACCGAACGCCCCCGCTGACAGGACGACCTCCTGGGATGCCCGGATCGTCGCCGTGCCCTTCTTCCCGGCGACCTCGACACCCGTGGCCCGCCCCTTGTCGATCACGACCCGCTGCACGGTCACGTTCGTCAGGACCGTCAGGTTCGGCAGGCCGTGGTCGTCCAGGTAGCCCACGGACGAGCTGTAGCGCAGGCCGTCCGCGACGCTCTGCTGGAAGATCCCCACGCCCTCCTGCTCGGCGCCGTTGTAGTCGTCGTTGCGCTTGACGCCCGCCGTCTGGGCGACCGCCTCGATGAACGCTTCGGAGGCGGGCGTGAGGTCCCGCTGCCGGGTCACCTGGATGGGGCCGCCCGCACCGCGCAGGTCGGAGGCGCCGTCCTCCCAGTTCTCCATCCGCCGGTAGCTGTCGAGGACGTCGTCGAAGCCCCACCCGGTGCAGCCCTCGGCGGCCCAGTCGTCGTAGTTCTTGCGGTGGCCGCGCACGAACAGCATCCCGTTGATCGACCCCGAGCCCCCGAGGACGCGTCCTCGGACCTGCGGGATCTTCCGGTCGAGCGCGCTCTTCTGCGGGGCGCTGTAGAAGCCCCAGTCCAGCCGCTTCTTCAGCTGCGGGACGTTGTGGAAGACGGCGATCAGCCCCGGCTTGCGGACCAGCGGCGTCCGGTCCGGACCGCCCGCCTCGACCAGGACGACGCTCGCCCCGGACTCGGCCAGCCGCTTGGCCAGCACGCAGCCGGCGCTGCCGGCCCCCACCACGACGTAATCAGCGCTCCGGTCCATGTGTTCCTCTCAGCGGACGCCGTGCAGCGAGGCGACCGCTAACGAGGGCCCGCGCCTGGCCCTTGTCGGCGCCGCCGTCCCGGCCGGACGCGGGAGTCCCCGCCGGTCGGGCGACAGAAATGGGTGGCCCGATCGTAGAAGGGCGGGGACGGGCCTCCAAGGGGTGTCCCGGTGACCGGAACCTCACCCCCGCCCCGCCTCTTTCTGTGGATCTTCGGCTCCCCCTGGCAGATATCGCCTGCCGTCCGTGTGCGGTTGCGGGGAATAGTGCCGAATCTTCCGACCGTAAACGGCTGGTTCGCTTCCCTGCCTGCACTGGTCCGGCCCTGCGGGTGCGGTGCCGTTTCGGCGGTTTCCAGCGGAGTCTTGCCCGCGATCGGGCGCGGGGTTAACGTTCCCTAAATCCGATAGGAAAGTTTCCTATCCGATGGAGTGTCCATGCCCCGCTCCCGCGCCCCGCCCCCGCGTTCGTCGACTGCTCCCCCGCGGCAGGCCCTGCCGCGACGACGTCCGATGACCACCCCCATCACGCAAGGACCCCCCGCATGGAAACCACCCCCCGCACGAAGAAGACCCCCCGCACGAAGCGCTCGCGAAGGATCGCCGCCATCACGGCGGGCGTCGGAATCGCCCCCCTCGTCGCCGTGGTGATCCCGGCGACCTCGGCCTGGGCCCACGGCTACGTCTCGGCGCCGATGAGCCGGCAGGCCCAGTGCGCGCAGCACATCGTCCAGTGCGGCTCCATCCAGTGGGAGCCGCAGAGCGTCGAGGGCCCGAAGGGCCTGCGCAGCTGCAGCGGCGGAAACTCGCGGTTCGCCGAGCTCGACGACGACGGCAAGGGCTGGAGGGCCACGACCGTCGGCCGGACGGTGACCTTCACCTGGACGTTCACCGCCCGGCACCGCACCTCGAACTACGAGTACTACGTCGGCGGTAGCCGCGTCGCCGTGGTCGACGGCAACAACCAGCAGCCTCCGGCCACCGTCTCGCACTCGGTCAACCTCGGCGGCGTCACCGGCCGGCAGAAGGTGCTGGCGATCTGGAACATCGCCGACACGGCCAACGCCTTCTACGCCTGCGTCGACGTGAACGTCCAGTGATGCCGGCCCGCAAGGCGCGGCGCGTCCTCCCCCGGCTCGGCGCCCGGCTGACGGGTGCTCTCCTGCTCGCGGCGGGGACGTTGTCGGCCGTCCTGCCGATGGCGTCGGCCTCCGCCGCGGACTGCGCGGCGGCGTGGAGCTCCTCCGCCGTCTACACCGGCGGCGCCGCGGCGTCCTACAACGGGCACAACTGGTCGGCGAAGTGGTGGACGCAGAACGAGACCCCGGGCCGGGCCGACGTGTGGGCCGACCAGGGGGCCTGTGGCGGCGGGTCGCCCGACCCCGGCGATCCGCCCGGCCAGGGCGGTTTCGTGGTGAGCGAGTCGCAGTTCAACCAGATGTTCCCGAGCCGCAACTCCTTCTACAGCTACAGCGGCCTGACCGCGGCCATGGCGGCCTTCCTCGCGTTCGCCAACACCGGAGGCGACACGGTGAAGAAGCAGGAGGCGGCCGCCTTCCTGGCCAATGTCAACCATGAGACCGGCGGGCTGGTCTACGTCGTCGAGCAGAACACCGGGAACTACCCGCACTACTGCGACGCGAGCCGGCCCTACGGATGCCCGGCGGGGCAGGCGGCCTACTACGGCCGCGGTCCCATCCAGCTGAGCTGGAACTTCAACTACAAGGCGGCGGGCGACGCCCTCGGCCTCGACCTGCTGAACAACCCGTGGCTCGTGGAGCGGGACGCGTCGGTCTCGTGGCGGACCGGGCTCTGGTACTGGATGACCCAGAACGGTCCCGGCACCATGACCGGCCACAGCGCGATGGTCAACGGCCGCGGATTCGGCGAGACGATCCGCAGCATCAACGGCGCCCTGGAGTGCGACGGCCGGAACCCGGCCCAGGTGCAGAGCCGGGTGAACGCGTACCAGCGATTCACCCAGATCCTCGGCGTCCCCGCAGGCAGCAACCTGACCTGCTGACGGAGGTGGTCCACTGACCGGGGGACTCGCCGGCAGAAGGGATCTGCCGGCCGAAGGTCCGTTCGGCCCAAGCCAGTGACGGCCCGCGCCCAGTGACCCCGGGTGCGGGCCGTCCGCCTTCCCTGTGGCGGGAAGGCTCGTGAGCCGTGCGGTGAAAGTGTTGTTGATGGGCCGTGGAGCCCGTCCGTACGGTCGTGAGAAAGCGCTCTGACCCGGTGAAGGCGACCGTCACCGCCGGCGTCGGCCACGTCTGACCGGGACGGCGGGCCCGGTCACTCGTAGGGGTTGCCGGGCCTGCCGATCCGCTGGAGGGACCGCCCGCGCAGCGTCTGGACGACCGTCGCCCGGCGTCCGGTCGCGGGCGGCTCCCACCCCCCCTCGACCCGCACCCACGTGTCGGCGGGCGGCCGCGGCAGGCCGCGCACGATCACGGGGAACGGGATGGCGTCCCCCGCGCAGCACGCGACCTTCAACCGGGTGACGCGCCAGCCGCGCTCGCCCTTCGCCGGCGGGCTCACGAAGCCCGTCAACCGCACCGGGACCCCGGCGAACGAGGCGGGGTCGCCCGTCTGCGCCTCGTAGGCGCGTCCGATGAACTCGCCCATGCTCATGGGGGCGGGCGCCCCCGTCCTCGGCAGCGGGGCGAAGCCCTCGGCGGGGGCCGGCGGGGGCGGCGCGGCGCGAGCGGTGCCGCGTGCCGCGGTGAACGAGCCGAGCGCGGGCGGCGCGATGATGAAGACCGCCAGCACGGGCAGGCAGAGCAGCCACGCCACGCCCGGCCCGTGCCCGCCGTGCCCGTGCCCGCCGTGATCGTGGTCGGCGTCGCCGGCGTCGCGCCATTCCCGGCGCAGCCCGGCGGCACCCAGCACGACCAGCGCGATCGCCGCGGCCACCAGCGGATAGCGGAACCCGGGCCGCACGTAGTTGACGTACTCGCCGCTGCCCAGCGTGATCCACAGCATCGCGCCGCCGACCAGGACCAGCAGCAGGTTCTGCGCGGACCTGCTCACGTGAGGAGCCCTCCGACCAGCGCGCTGACCCCCACCGCCAGGCAGAACGTCAACGGGACGAACCGGACGGCGAAACTCCGGCCGAAGAACCCCGCCTGCAAGGCGATCAGCTTCAGGTCCACCATCGGGCCGACCACAAGGAACGTCAGCCGCGCGGTGGTGGAGAACTGCGACAGGCTGGCCGCCACGAACGCGTCGGCCTCCGAGCAGATGGACATCAGCACGGCCAGCACGGCCAGGAGCAGGACCGACACCACGGCGTTGCCCGCCGCCGACGAGACCCACTCCGAGGGCACCGCGGCGTTGATGGTCGCGGCCGCTGCGGCGCCGACGACCAGGAACCCTCCGGCGTGCATGATGTCGTGCCGCATGGCCTGCCGGAACGCGTCGAGGCGTCCGGCCGCCCCGTGCGCGTGCGGACGGGACGGCACCCTGAGCCATTCGCGCCTGCCCAGCAGCAGCCACGCCCACCCGGCCAGTACCGCCACCAGCAGCGATGCGGCGAAACGTCCCACCACCATCTCCGGCTTCCCCGGGAAGGCGACCGCGGTGGCGACCAGGACGATCGGGTTGATCGCGGGGGCGGCGAGCAGGAACGTGAGCGCGGCGGCGGGCGCCACTCCGCGCGCCATCAGCCCGCTCGCGACCGGTACCGACGCGCACTCGCACCCCGGCAGGACCGCCCCCATCGCGCCCGCGACCGGCACCGCCGCCCCCGGCCGGCGCGGCAGGACCCGCCGCCACACCGACGCCGGGACGAACGCCGTGATCGCGGCCGACAGCGCGACCCCGAAGACCAGGAAGGGCAGCGCCTGGACGCACACCGCGACGAAGATCGTTGCCCAGGCGTCCAGGGCCCGCGCGCCGATCCGCGGCGCCGCCCACACCCGGCCGAGCACGAGCGCCGCCGCCAGCGCGCCGAACGCCCACGCCGCACGCGCCCCGGACGCCGCACCCCGCCCGCGTCCCCACTCCGCCGGAGGAAGCAGCTCCTCCTCGGCCGCCCGCAGGCCGACGCGTTCGGTCATGCGGGCCATCGTCCCAGAGCCCACCCCCGCAACGCCCCGGATCCACAGCCCCGCCCGCCGATCTTCCCGGCCGCCGGGACCTGCGCGCGTCAGGGATCTATGGCCGCGCGGGCTCTGCGGTCGCGGGGACGACGTGCGGCTGCCCGTGAATCAACCTTCCGCCACCCACGCCCGACCGAAATCTGCCGCCCTGATCCTGCGGGCGTCCGGGACTTGCGGGTGCCCGGGACTCTGAGTCGCCGGGGACGCTCCGGTCGCCGGCGGCTTCGGGCGTCCGGGCCGCGGGTGCGGCGTCAGCGCATCGCGTGGGACGCACGGCCTCCGACTCGTTCGTCCATCTCGCCGCGCTGCTGCGGGACGTCGGTGCCTTCCTCGTGCATCTCCTCCAGGCGCATGGCGACGCCGATGGCGAAGAAGGTCGGAGCCCATTCGCCGACGAAGATGCCCCACCGGTCGGCGCGGTCCATGCCCGCCTCCTCCAGGCGTTCGGACAGCGCCCACGACGCGAACGCCAGGGCGATCGACCCGAGTCCCGCCGTGTACATGTGATGCGACTTGAGGCCCCGCTTGTGCAGTGTCCTGATCATTTTCCCCCCTTGGTCGGTCGGGCAGTACCCGAGCGCTCACCTGCACAAGCACGCATTGGCCGGTTTTTGCCCACTCCGGACGCGAGGGTGTCCGGCCACCGCCGAAAGGCGGCCGGGCCAGAGGTTTCGCGGTGAATACCCGTCCGCCCGCCGGGTACCGCGAGCACCATCACCCGACGAGCCGCCATCACCCGACGAGGAGGGCCATGGTCACCGCATCCGAGAGGACTCCCATGGAGAAGCCGGCCGGATCATTCTTGGCGATCTACCTGAACGACCACCTCGCGGGCGCGGCGGCGGGCGTGGGGCGCTCCCGCGCGCTCGCCCAGGCGCACCGGGGCAGGCCCGGCGAGGAGCGGTTGCGGCGGCTGGCCGAGGAGATCGCCGCCGACCGGGGAGCGCTGCTGTCCATCATGGCCTCGCTCGGCATCCCCGTCCGGCACTACAAGAGCATCGCGATGTCCGTGGCGGAGAGGGCGGGACGGCTCAAGTTCAACGGCCGCCTGAAAGAGCGCTCGCCGCTGACCGACATGGTGGAGTACGAGTTCCTGCGCCTGGCCGTCGAGGGCAAGGCCGCCGGCTGGCGCACGCTGCTCACCCTCGCCGACCGGACGCCGGACCTGGACGCGGGCGAGTTGGAGAAGCTGCTCCACCGCGCCCAGACGCAGATCGATCTCCTCGAAGATCTCCGCAAGAGCGCCGCCGAGGACGTCTTCACCTCCGGCCGGCCCGCCTGATCGGCGGCGCCGCCGCGAGGGTGCGGGCGCGGTCGGGGGTGAGCCGTCCGTCCGCGACGACCACGGTGATCGCCCGCTCCAGGCGTCCCGGGACGGTCCGCGGCTCGTCCCACGCCGGCGCGGGCCCGACGCCGGGGTACTCGGCGACGCGGACGAACCAGGTCCGTGCACGGCCTCCTCACCGGACGCCTCGCCGGTGAAGACGTCCAGGCCGGGGGAATCCTTGGGGGCGCGCCAGAAGAAGCCGCCGTATCCGGCGCCGGTGCGGCCCTTGCACGCCGAGCTCTGCAGGACGAGCGGCCGCCCGGTCCGGCCGGTCAGCGTGAACGCGAAGTCCAGCGTTTCCCCCAGCGGCACGCCGGGGGAAGGTCGGACGGAGGCGGCGCCGACTGAGGGCCGAGCTCATTCGAGATCGTCCGGCTTGGCAGGAGAGCGTCCGCGTTCACATGGCCGTGTCGGTCCGCGGTGGCAACGGTCACCCGTCGGATCCGCGGTCCTGGCGTGCGCGCCTGGCATCGTCGCGTGGGCGCCGGGTGTCGACGTTGGCGGTCAGGGTGCCGAGCACGCCGGGCAGGTCCGCCACGGTCTGCTCGGGCAGGCCGGTCACGGTCTCCTCCGCCAGGGCGCACCACAGTTCCTTGACCCGTTCCGCCAGGGCCGCCCCGGAGTCGGTGAGCTCCACGATGCTGGCGCGCTTGTCGGAGGGCGCGGGCCTGCGCCGGACGTGCCCGGACGCCTCCAGCTTGCGGGTCATGAGCGTGACGCTGGGCGGCTCGCAGCCGAGCGCCTCGCTGAGCTGCGCCTGGATCCTCGGGCCGGTCCGCGCGAGTTCGAGGAGCAGCGTCTCCTGGCCGGGGTGCAGTCCGAGCGGGGCCAGCAGCGCCGCGGCCCGGGCGCGGTGGCGCAGGCTCAGCAGGCGGATGGCCTGGTTGATCGCGTCGGCTCGGTCGAAGTCCACGGCCCCTCCTTGACGAATTAGTTATGCGCATAACATTATGCGGATAACTAATTCTAGCGCGACGTCGAGGAGCCGACATGTCCGTGAAGGTCGCCGTCATCTACTACAGCTCGACGGGCGCCGTGCACGCGCTCGCCCAGGCCGTCGCCGAGGGCGCCGTCTCCGCCGGGGCCGAGGTGAGGCTGCGGCGGGTCGCCGAGCTGGTGACCGACGCCACGATCGACGAGAACCCGCGGTGGCGGCGGCACGTGGACGCCACCGCCTCGATCGCGGAGGCCGCCGTCGAGGACCTGGCGTGGGCCGACGCGTACGCGTTCGGGACGCCGACCCGGTTCGGCGCACCTGCCGCGCAGCTCAAGCAGTTCATCGACCAGAGCGTCGGCCTGTGGCGGGAGGGCGTGCTGGCCGACAAGCCGGTGACGGCGTTCACCTCGGCCTTCAACCGCCACGGCGGCAACGAGGCCACGATCATCTCGCTGGCCAACGTCTTCTACCACTGGGGCGCGCTGATCGTCCCGCCCGGCTACACCGACCCGGCCGTCTACGCCGCCGGAGGCAATCCCTACGGTGCCTCGTCGGTGACCGGGCCGTCCGGCGACGGCCCCGACGCGGCCTCCCTCGACGCGGCCCGGTACCAGGGCCGCCGCCTCACCCGGACCACGATCCGCCTGCTCGCCGGCACCCGCGCGGACGGGGTCGAGGCCGCCCCGCAGACCGCGTGAGCGGCGACGTCACCCGTGATCCCACTCGTTTCCAGGAGGAGCTCGTGTCGCCTGACCTGTCTGCGAAGACTCTGACCCGCGGACCCGTGAAGGCAGGGAGCGGGCCCGGCGTGCTGGTGCTGGTGTGCGCGTGCCAGTTCATGGTGATTCTGGACGCGTCCATCGTCAACGTCGCCCTGCCCTCGGTCGATCGGGACCTCGGCTTCACCGCCGCGGGACTGGCCTGGGTGGTGAACGGCTACCTGCTCACCTTCGCCGGGCTCATGCTGCTGGGCGGACGCGCCGCCGACCTGTTCGGCCACCGCCGGACGCTGGCCGCCGGGATGCTCCTGTTCTCCGCCTCCAGCCTCGTCGGCGGCCTGGCGACCGCGCCGCAGATCCTGGTGGCGGCGCGCGTCGTCCAGGGCGTGGGAGCCGCCCTGCTGGCCCCGGCGACGCTGGCCGTGATCAACACCGGCTTCACCGGGGGCCGCGAGCGGGCGCGGGCGTTCGGCGCGTGGTCCGCCGCCGGCGGCGTGGGCGGGATGGCGGGCGCGGTAGCGGGCGGCGCCCTCACGACCGGCCTGTCCTGGCGGTGGGTCTTCCTGATCAACGTGCCGATCGGCGCGGTGCTGATCGTGGTGGCCCTGACGTCGCTGTCCGGTGCGCGGACCGGCCGGCGGGAGCCGCTCGACCTCCCCGGCGCCGTCACCGGAACGGCGGGGCTGGCCGCGCTGATCTACGGGGTCATGCAGAGCACCGGCCACGGCTGGACGTCCGCGCGGGTCGCCGGTCCGGCCGTGGCGGGCCTGCTCCTGCTCGCCGTCTTCCTCGTGGTGGAGGGACGTTTCGCCGCCCGGCCGCTGATGCCGCTGCGGCTGTTCAGGATCCGGGGGGTGGCCGCGGGCGGCGGCATGCTGCTGCTCTTCGGGGGGATCGCCATCGCGATGTGGTACTTCACGTCGCTGTTCCTGCAGAACGTCCTGGGCTATGGCGCGCTCCGGGCCGGGCTCGGGCAGACGCCCGCGGCCGTGATGTTCATGCTGGTCGCGCGCCTCGCCGCCGGACTGCTGCCCCGGACGGGTGCGCGCCTTCTGGTCCTGGCGGGGTGCGGCTTTCTCCTCGCCGGGTTCGGCTGGCTCTCCCAGGCCGGTGCCGGGAGCGGCTACGTCACGGGCGTGCTCGGGCCCACCCTGCTCGTCGCGGTCGGGATCGGGCTGACGTTCCCCACCCTCATGGCCGCGACGACCGCGGGCGTCCCCGAGGGCGACGCGGGGGTCATCGGCGGGCTGGCCAACACCGCCGCTCAGGCGGGCGGGGCGGTGGGCCTGGCGGTGCTCGCGACGGTGGCCACCGCGCGGACGCAGGCGGCGCCCGGCGGGCCGGCCACGACCGCCGCGCTCGCCGCCGGTTACGACCGGGTCTTCCTCATGGCGGCCGGTCTCGGCCTGCTCATCGCCGTGGTGGGCCTGCTGCTGCCGCGCGGCCGGGCCGCGTCCTGAGGGTCGATGCATCCGGCGAGGCGCCTCGGTACGAAGTGATCGTGTGGGCTTTGTGCGCAGAATGCGGTTCGGCTGGGACGCGCCGGCGTCGCGACCCCTCGGACTGCTCGGCGCCGGGCTGCTGGCCGCGATGGTGGCGGCCCAGGTCGCGTCCGGGCTGAGACCTGAGCCGATCCGGCTGACCAGCGTGGTCGTGGTGCTGCTGGCGGCGAGCGCCGTGGCGTTCCTCGCCGACCGGCGGGGCCCCGGCCGCGCGGCCGGGGCCTTCGCCGCGACGGTGGCCATCGGGTACGCGGCCGAATGGATCGGCATCCGCACGGGCCTGCCGTTCGGGGAGTACTCCTACACCTCGGTGCTGCGGCCCCAGGCCGGCGGCGTGCCGGTCATCGTGGCGGCGGCGTGGGGCGGCATGGGGCTGGCCGCGCACGCCGTCGCGACCGCGGTCGCGCCGGAGAACCGGGTCGCGCGGTGGGCGGCGGGGGCCGCGGCGCTGACGGCATGGGACCTGTTCCTGGACCCGCAGATGCTGCGGCTCGGCCTGTGGACGTGGGCGGACGACGGCCCCTACCGCGGCGTGCCGCTCAGCAACTTCGCCGGATGGCTGGTGGTGTCCGTGCTGGTCATGATGGCGATCGATCTGATCGTGGGACGGGAGGACGCCGCCGTTCGATCCTGGCGGCGCGGCCCGTCCTGGAGTCGGAGCCCATCGTGGCGGCAGGGCCAGTCCTGGAGGCACGGCCAGTCGTGGCGGCATGGCCCGTCCTCGGAATCCGGCCCGTCCCGGGGGCTCGTCACGCTCTACTCGGTGATGGCGGCCATGGAGACGCTGGCCTTCGCGGCGGTGTTCGAGCCGCGGGACCCGCTGGTCGCGGCGGCGGGAGGGGTGGCGATGGGGGCGTTCGCCGTCCCGGCTTGGAGGCGCGCATGGCGGAAGTGACCGTGGTCGGCGGCGGGGTCGGCGGGATGACCGCCGCGTTGCGGCTGGCGCGCGGCGGCCACGAGGTCCGGCTCTACGAGCGGCTGGACCGGCTCGGCGGGAAGCTGGCGGAGTACGAGCGGGACGGGTTCACGTTCTCGCTCGGCCCGTCCCTGCTGACCATGCCGCGACTGTTCCGGGAACTCGGAGTGGACGTCCCGCTGGTGGAACTGGACGAGCTGTGCCGGTATCACTTCGCCGACGGGTCGCGGCTGCGCGCGTTCCGCGGCCCCGACCGGATGGAGCAGGAGGTCGACCGCCTGAGCCCCGGCCAGGGCGCGGCCTGGCGGTCCTTCTACGGCTGGGCGGAGGAGTGCTACGCGGCCTCGGAGCGGACGTTCTTCGCCGGGCCGCTGGGCCGTCCCCCCGAAAAACCCCGGATCGGCGACCTGTTCTCGGTCGCGCCGGGCCGGACGCTGGACGGCCTGGCGCGGCGCTTCTTCGACGACCCGCGGATGCACCAGTACGTCGGCCGGTACGCGACGTACGCGGGGTCGAGCCCGTACCGGGCGCCGGCGGCCCTCGGTTGCGTCCCGGCCATCGAGCACGGGTTCGGCGGCTGGTACGTCGCGGGCGGCCTGCCCCGGATCGCCGACGCCCTCGCCCGGCTCCTGACCGACGCGGGCGTCGAGGTGCACACGGGAACCGAGGTGGCGGAGGTGGTCGCCGGCCGTTCGGCGGTGTCGGGCGTGGTGCTGGCGTCGGGGGAGCGGGTGAGCGCCGACGCTGTGATCGTCAACGCCGATGCCGCCGCGCTGTACGGCTGGTTGCTGCCCGACCGGCGCCGACTGCGCAGGCTCGCCGGACTCGGCCTGTCGTCATCGGCTTTTCTGCTCCTCGCGGGGGTGGACGGCCGTACTGAGGACCTGCCGCACCACTCCGTCGTCTTCTCGGCGGACTACCGGAAGGAGTTCGACGACATCTTCCACCGGAAGGTGCCGCCGGACGACCCGACCGTCCACATCGGCTGCTCGGCGGTGGACGACCCGGCCCAGGCCCCGGGCGGGGCTGAGAACTGGGTGATGCTGGTGAACGTCCCGGCGCGCGATCCCGGCCGGTGGCCGATGTCCCGCGAGTCCTACCGGGACCTGGTGCTGGAGGGGCTGGCGAAACGCGGGCACGACCTCTCGGGCCGGCTCCGGTTCGTGGACATGTTCACGCCCGCCGACCTGCGCGACCGGTACGGCGCCTGGGGCGGCGCCATCTACGGAACCGCCTACCAGGGACGTTTCGCGCCGTTCCGCCGGCCGGGCAACCGTGGGCCGCGGCGCGGCCTCTACCTGGTGGGCGGGTCGGCGCATCCGGGCGGCGGCCTCCCGCTCGTCGCGATGGGCGGCCGGATCGTCGCCTCCCTCGTGAACCAGGACTTCGGCGGCGCACGCGGCACCACGCCCCTCGAAAGGACGGAAACACAGTGAGGCCGGAACCACGGTGAGGGCGCTGACCGTCCTCCAGGCGGCCGCCGCCGGGGTCGTCGCGGCGCGGCTCGCCCGGGGGCGCCGCCGTCCCGCGCCGCTGAGGCCGGGGACGGCAGGACCGCCGCCCGAGCGGGTGTCGGTGGTGATCCCCGCCCGCGACGAGGAGTCCCGCCTCGAAGGATGCCTGGCGCCGCTGCTCGCCGACCCGGCCGTGGACGAGGTCATCGTCGTGGACGACGAGTCCCGCGACGGCACCGCGCGGCTGGCCGAGCGGCTGGGCGCCACCGTCCTCCCGGGCGCGCCGCTGCCGGACGGGTGGATCGGCAAGCAGTGGGCCCTGCACCAGGGCGTGCAGGCCGCGGCCGGCCCGGTCGTGGTCCTGCTGGACGCCGACATGCGTCCCAAGGCGGGCCTCTGCGCGGAACTGGCGGCGCTCCTGGACGCCCACGACCTGGTGAGCGCGGGACCCCGCTTCATCTGCGGCAACGCGGTGGAGCAGGCGCTGCACGCCTCGCTGCTGGCCACGCTCGTCTACCGCTTCGGGCCCATCGGCTCGACGACGGCGCCCACCGGGCCGGGGGCATCGGTGGGGCGGTTGCTCGTCACGGGGCAGTGCATGGCCTTTCGCAAGGCGCGGATGGACGAGGCCGACGGGTTCGCGCGAGTCAGGCGCCATCTCACCGACGATGTGGCGCTCGGGAGGCTCCTCGCCCGCGACGGCTGGCGGGTCGCGTTCGTGGACGCGGGCCCGCTGCTGGAGGTGGACATGCACACCTCCGCCGCCGACGTGTGGCGCGAATGGGGACGGTCCATCGCGCTGCGGGACGTCACCCCCGTTGCCCATCTGGCGGGCGATCTGGCCGTGGTCTGGCTGACCGCCGCGCTCCCCGTCCTGCGGCTCGCGGTGGGACGGCCGACGCCGCTCGACCTCGGCCTGCTGGCGCAGCGGCTCCTCCTCGTGACGGCCCTGCGCGGCAGTTACGTGCGTCCGGGCCCCGGCCTGGCGGCGTCCCCGTTCCTGGACGTGGCGACGGCCGTCCGGCTCACCTGGTCGGCGCTGCTGCCGACGCGCACCTGGCGCGGCCGGGACTACGGCCCGGCGGTGGTCAGGGCCGCCGTCCCGCCAGCGCCGCCTGCCCGAAACGCAGCCCGATGAGGCACATCAGCGCCCCGGTCCCGGCGACCTGCTCGACGGGCGCGAAGAACAGCTGCAGCACCGGCAGCGAGAACACCGAGAGGCGGGCGCCCCACGCGAACGAGAAGACGAGAGTCCCCGCGAGGAGCAGGACGAGGCCGAGCGCGAACGCCGCCGGGCAGATCACCGCGAACCCGCCGGCGAAGGTCAGGATCGAGCGCCCGCCCCGGCGCCCGGCGAACACCGGCCAGGCGTGGCCGGCCATCGCCGCGCCGACCGCCGCGTACACCGGCAGGACGCTCGCCCCGGCCACCGAACCGAACCGGCCCGTCTCGACCCCGCTCACCAGCAGGCCGACCAGCCCGGCCGCCGTCCCCTTGAGCATGTCGCCGGCGAAGACGGGCACGGAGGCCTTCCGGCCGAGCTGCTCCATGACGTTCCAGAAGCCGGGGTTGCGGTCGCCGACGTCGCGGGGATCGAGGCCGTGGGCGCGGCCGACGAGCACCGCGACCGGCACCGAGCCCAGCAGGTAGCCGCCGACGACCGACACGAGCACGGGAATCACCGCTGTGACCACGGGAACCACTGCATGAGCACGGAGATCATCGCCTCGTTCCACCTCATCAGGTACGCGGGAGTGGACGCCATGCGGCACATGGCGTTCGACCGTCCGGTGCTGCGCGGGACCGGCGGCCTGCGGTTCTGGCGGCTGCTCGGGACGGGGAGGGGCCGCTCCATGAGCCTCGGCGCCGACCTGCGCCGCTGGGCCCTGTTCGCGGTGTGGGAAGGCGAACCGGCGCTGGAGGGCTTCCTCACGCGCTCGCCGATCGCGGTGCGGTGGCGGGACGGGGCCGAGGAGTCCTGGCATGTGCGGCTCGCGCCGCTGGCGTCCCGGGGCGGCTGGGGAGGGGCCGACCCGCTCGCCGGAGCGGCGGCCCACCCTCCGCCGCGCGGGCCGGTGGCCGTGCTGACCAGGGCGTCGATCCGTCCGGGACGGCTGGTGGCGTTCTACCGTTCCGTACCGGACGTGGACCGCCTGCTGCGCGGCCAGGACGGCTGCCTCGCCTCGGTCGGGGTCGGGGAGTGGCCGCTCGCCCGGCAGGCGACGTTCTCGCTGTGGCGGGACGAGGCGGCCGTCCGCCGCTACGCCTACCAGGGAGACGCCCACCGCGACGTCATCAGGCGGGTCCGCCGCGAAGGCTGGTACAGCGAGGAGCTCTTCGCCCGCTTCGTTCCGTTCGGCAGCGAGGGCACCTGGAACGGCCGCGACCCGCTGCGTCCCGGCGGCGGAGACGGAGCCGCTCACGGCGCCGGCCCCATGGCTCACTGACCCTCCGCGGCCAGGTCGCGTGCCACCACGCAGGCACGGGCGACGGCGGCCGCGCTCGACGAGCCGTGCGCGACGACGACCGTTCCGGTCAGGCCCAGCAGCGCGGCGCCCCCGTGGGTGTCGGCCGCGTACAGGCGCGCGACCGCCTCCAGCGGCCCGGCGTCGACGGTTCCGGCACGGGCGACGAGGCCGAGCGTCGTGCGGACGCAGCCTTCGATGCTCTTCAGTACGACGTTCCCGGTGAACCCGTCGGTCACGACCACATCGACGGTTCCGGCCAGCACGTCGTGGCCCTCGACGTTGCCGTGGAAGCGCACCGGCATCTCCGGCAGCAGCAGCGCCGCGTCCCGGACGAGCCGGTTCCCCTTGCCCGGCTCAGCCGCGATGGACAGCAGCCCCACCGACGGATCGGCCACGCCCAGGACGCTCCGCGCGTACTCGGTGCCGAGCGCCGCGAACTGCGCCACCATCTCCGCCGACGGGTCGGCGGTGCCGCCCGCGTCGACCAGGACGGTGAAGCCCGACATGGCGGGCAGCGCCACGGCCAGCGCCGGGCGCAGCACGCCCTCGCGCCGCCCGAGGGCGCGGACGGCGCAGGTCACCACCGCGCCGGTGGACCCGGCCGACACGAACGCCGCCCCTCCGCGTCGCGCCAGCTCGCAGCCCACCATCAGGCTGGACTTGGACTGGAACGCGGCGTTCGAGCCCCGCTCGGCCATGGGGATGACGTCGTCGGCGTGCTGCACCTCCAGCTCGCCGACGCCGCCGTGCCGCCGCAGCTCCTCGTCGATCTCGTCGGCCCGTCCCACCAGGAGGACGGGGACCCCGTGCTCGCGGTGCGCCGCCAGCGCGCCCGGCACCGTCTCGGCGGGCCCGTGATCGCCGCCCATCGCGTCCAGCACGACCCGCGCCGCGCCGCCCGTTTCTCCCATGTCAGGCCATCCCGGCGGGGACACGCCGCTCGGCCCGGCCCGCGGCCGACGCCGCCAGCAGGTGCCGCGCGTAGATCACGGCGCGGCGGTGGCGGGGCACCCGCGCCCGCGCGGCCAGCACGTCGTGGCCGGCCGCCTCGATCTCGTCCAGGATCCCGCCGTACAGCTCGTGCGCCGCGCGGATGCAGGGGCGCGAGGACGGCACCAGCAGCTTCACCCCCTCCAGCGCGCGGCCGTAGTGCTCCCGCGCGCGGCCGGCCTCGAAGGCCACCAGCTCGCGGATGCCGGGCGTGCAGTTGCCGGAGGCCAGGTCGTCCTCGGTCACGCCGAACCTCTTCAGGTCGTTCGTCGGGAGGTACACGCGGCCGCGGCCCAGGTCCTCGGCCACGTCGCGCAGGAAGTTGGTCAGCTGGAACGCCCGGCCGAGTTCCCGGGCGGGCTCGCGCGCGGTCCGCCCGGCGCCGGGCAGGGTCTCCAGGACGGGCAGCATCATCAGGCCGATGGCCGCGGCCGACCCCTCCATGTAGGCCAGCAGGTCGTCGTAGGTCGCGTACCGGGTGACGGTCAGGTCGGCGCGCATCGACTCCAGGAACGCGTCGATGTCCGCGCGCTCGACATCGAAGGAGCGCACGGTGTGCACGAACGCGGGCAGGACCGGGTCGCGGACGTGCTCGCCCGCCAGTGCCGCGTCGAGCCGTCCCTTGACCTGGTCCAGCGCCGCGGCCCGGCCTTCCGCGCCGGTGGCCTCGTACTCGTCGACGATGTCGTCCACGTGGCGGGCGAACCCGTACAGGGCGTGCACGTGCCGGCGTTTCCACGCGGGCAGCAGCAGCGTCGCCAGGTAGAAGGAGCGCCCGTGCCGGGCGTTGAGGCGGCGGCAGTGCTCGTAGCTCGCGGTCAGCGTCATCGGGCGCCCTCCATGATCCGGGCGGCGGCCAGCCTCCCGGAGATCAGTGCCGGTGGGACCCCCACGCCGGGCGCGGTGTACATCCCGGCGAAGTGCAGCCCCGCGACGCGGCGGCTCCGGCCCGACGGGCGGAACCACGCCGTCTGCCGGAAACGGTGGTCGAGGGCGAAGGGCGTGCCCGCCGAGTGGCCGAGGCGCGCCCATGTCGGCGGGTCGAACCTCTCCCTGGGCGCCGCCGACAGGTCGCCGTACCCGAGGTCGGCCAGACGGCCCAGCAGGCGGTCTTCCAACTGCGGGGCGAGGCGGTCCCAGTCGGCCCCGCCCGCCAGGTTGGGCGCGGGTTCCAGGACGCTCAACGTCGAGTGCCCGGCGGGCGCGGCGGTGGCGTCCGATTCGGGATAGGTCACGAGGAGGCTCGGGTCCGGCTGGGGGCGTCCGGCCGCCAGGGCGGAGAAGACGGTGCCCCACTCGCGGCCGAAGTGCAGGGTGTGATGGGACTGACCGGGCAGCCGCCGGTCCAGCCCGAAATGCAGGACCAGGCAGGACGGTGAGTACCGCGGCCTGCGCAGCCGCCAGTCGCCGGCCCCTTCCGGGAGCAGTCCGGCATGCGCCCGCGGCAGGTCGCAGGCGACGACGACGCTGCTCGCGGGCAGCCGCTCGCCGGTGTCCAGCCGGACCGCCGTCACACCGTCCGTGCCGGTCTCGACCCGTTCGGCGCGGACGCCGTACCTGATCGAGGCGCCGGCCTTCTCCGCGACGGCGGCCAGCGCCTGCGGGACGGCGTGCATGCCGCCCCGGGACGGGAAGTAGACACCGCCGACGGTGTCCATGTGCGCGACGACGGCGTAGATCGCCAGCGCCTTGTGCGGAGGCAGCCCCACGTACAGCGCCTGGAAGGTGTGCGCCCTGACGAGCCGTTCGTCCGTCAGGTGACCGGCGACGAAGCGGTCCAGGCGCCGGAATCCGCCCGCCGCCGCCAGCCTGAGCAGCGCGTGGGGGCGCGCCATGCCGCGCAGCCGGGTCATGTCCGCGTCGATGAACGACGACCATTCCGCCTCGAACATCTCCCCGAGCCGCCGCCGGAACCGCAGGTAGCGCGCCGCCTCCGCCGGGCCGCACAGCTCCCGGACGCCCGCGGCCATCCGCTCGGCGCCGCCCACCACGTCCAGCCGGGAGCCGTCGTGGAACGCCAGCCGGTAGAACGGGTCCAGGCGCCGCAGCGGGAGAACGCTCTCCAGGTCGGCGCCCGCCGCGCCGAACGTCTCGGCGAGCACCTCCGGCATGGTCAGCACCGAAGGTCCGGTGTCGAACCGGTACCCCCCGGTACGGACGGTCCCGCAGCAGCCGCCCGGCACGTCCCGGGCCTCGACCAGCACCACCTCGCGGCCCCGCGCCGCCAGATGGATCGCGGCGGACAGGCCGCCGAGACCCGCCCCGATCACGACGACCGGGCCCCGCCCTCCCATCAGCCCCGCCCTCTCGTCAGCCCTGCCCGCGTCATCGGCACCGCCCGCGACGGCTCGCCCGGCGTGCCGCACGATGTCGGGTTCGCACCTTTTTCCTCCATCGTCGTCCCGAGTGGGTTCTGCACGGTTCTTCAGGTCTGCACAGTTCTTCGGGACGCGACGCCCGGTCGGTTGCATCACACGGGCCGTAGGTCACGCTCGGCGGAGCGTCAGCGGGCCCGTACCGTCGCGCGCTGCTTCGGCGCCCCGCGCCGCTCGGCCGCGCGGACGATGCCCGAGCACATCCCCCCGAAGATCCGGTCGTGCAACGGGCGGAACGCCCACCAGTACGCGTGCCCGGCGAGGCCCCGGGGATGGAACAGGGCCCGCTGCGTGAGGGACGTCCGGGAGCCGTCGCTGCGCACGACGAACTCCAGCCAGGCCAGTCCCGGCAGCCGCATCTCGGCCCGCAGGCGCAGCAGCCGTCCCGGCTCGATCTCCTCCACGCGCCAGAAGTCCACCGCCTCCCCGATCCGCAGCCGGCGCGGGTCGCGGCGGCCGCGCCGCAGCCCGACCCCGCCGACCAGCCGGTCGAGGACGCCCCGGGCCTGCCAGGCGACGGGGAAGGAGTACCAGCCGCGGTCCCCGCCGATCCCCTCGACGACCCCCCACAGCCGTTCGGGCGGCGCGTCCGTCCGGCGGACCTGCTCGTCGGTGTAGAGGCTGCCGCCCGCCCAGTCCGGGTCCGTCGGCAGCGGGTCGCTGGGCGCGCCGGGCGTGCTCGCCGACGACCAGCGGGTGGCGACGTCCGCCTCCCGGACGCGGCGCAGCGCCAGTTCGACCGAGCGCTCGAACCCGACCGCCCCACCGGGCGGTGGCGGCACGTACTCGGCGAGGTCGTTCTCCCTGCACACCACCTCGTTGCGCAGCGACTCCACCAGCGGCCGCGCCAGCGCTCCGGGAACGGGCGTGATGCCCCCGACCCACAGGCTCGACAGCCGCGGGCTCAGCACCGGGACCGGCAGGATGATCCGCTGCTTGAGCCCCGCCGCGCGGGCGTAGCCGCGGATCATGTCGACGTAGGTGAGCACGTCCGGCCCGCCGATGTCGAAGCCGCGGTTCACGTCCGCGGGCAGGTCCGCGGCCGCCACCAGGTAGTACAGGACGTCCCGGATCGCGATCGGCTGGATGCGGGTGCGCACCCAGCGCGGCGTGACCATCACCGGCAGCCGCTCGGTCAGGTACCGCAGCATCTCGAACGACGCCGAGCCCGAACCGATGATCACCGCGGCGCGCAGCCACGCGGTCGGCACCCCGCTGTCCAGCAGGATGCGGCCGACCTCGGCGCGGGACCGCAGGTGCGGCGACAGTTCCCCCTCCGGCTCCATCCCGCCGAGGTAGACCAGCCGCCCGACCCCCGCCTCCCGCGCCGCGCCGGAGAACGTGCGGGCCGCCCGGCGGTCGGTCTCGGCGAATCCGCCGTTGCCGCCGATCGCGTGGATCAGGTAGTAGGCGACGTCCACGCCCTCCAGGGCCCGCCGGGACGACTCGGGGTCGGTCGCGTCGGCCTCCACGATCTCGACCCGGTCCGCCCACGGCTGGTCGCGCAGCCGCCGGGCCGAGCGCGCCATGCACCGCACCCGGTGGCCGGCCGCCAGGAGTTCCGGCACGAGGCGGCCTCCGATATAGCCGCTGGCCCCCGTGACGAGGCAGGTCCGCCCTTCACCGGTGTCCGTTGGCCCTTTCCCGGTGTCCATACGTCTCCCTCGGTCGTCGTCCGACGGGCGGGCCCCGCCCGCTGCGGGCGTCATCGGTCGTCGGGGTCGATGATCGGCGGCGGGTAGCCGAGGGACCGCCTGCGGTCCTCGTCCAGCGTCCAGGGCCGGTGGACGCCGGACCCCTCGACGCTGGCCAGTTCGGTGACGTACCGGCGGACGTAGTCGCCGCGCGGGTCGAAGCGCGACGCCTGCCGGAACGGGTTCATCACCTGGTCGGGCCGGGTGCTGTTCCCGGTTCCGGCGACCCACTGCCAGTTCCCCGCGTTGTCGGCGACGTCGCCGTCGACGAGCCACTCGTTGAAGTGGCCCAGGCCCCTGCGCCAGTCGATGCCGAGGTCGCGGGTCAGGAACGAGGCGGTGATGAGCCGGGCGCGGTTGTGCATGAACCCCTCGCGGTGAAGCTGGCGCATCCCCGCGTCCACGATCGGGACGCCCGTCGTGCCCTCGCACCACGCGGCGAAGGCGTCCTCGTCGTCCTTCCACCGCCGGTCGCGCGATCGGTAGTCGCGCCGCGGGAGCTCGGGGAAGGCGGCGGCGACCTGGTGGTGGAAGTCCCGCCACGCCAGCTGGCGCCGGTAGGCGTCCGGCGCGGCCCCCGCCAGTTCCCGCGGCGAGACGCAGCCGAACTTCACGTACGGGCTGAGCCGGGACGTGCGGTCGGCAGCGAGATCGTCGCGGACGTCGTCGTAGGCGGTGGCGTCCTCGCGCAGCCACGCCTTCATGCGTTCGCGTCCCGCGCCCTCCCCGCCGGGCGCGAGCGCGGGGGACGGGGAGCCGGAGGTCAGGTCGGCGAGCCGCGGCAGCGCGCCCGGGTTCACCCCGGACGGCAACCGGATCTTCTCGGGCGCGTCCGCGGCCGGACGCCACCGGGCCGCCTCCCAGGCCCGCCAGTACGGGGTGAACACCTTGTAGTGGTCGCCGCTGGTGGGAATGAGCTCGCCGGGCGTGACCACGGTGATGCCGGGGTGCGCCGACACGTCCAGGTCGAGACCGTCCGCGCGCACGGCTTCGCGGATGCGGTCGAGGCGCCGGGTCGCGTACGCCGACCGCTCGTCGGCGAGGAACAGCGAGCCGGCGCCCGTCTCCCGGGCCAGCCGGGCGACCTCCTCGGCGGGGTCGCCGCGCCGCACCACCAGGTCGCCGCCCCGCTCACCGAGCGACCGTCGCAGGTCGGCGAGGCTGTCGAGGAGGAACCGGACGCGGTTGGGCACGCCGAACGGGCCGTCCAGGATCGCGTCGTCGAAGACGAAGACCGGGACGACCTGATCTGCCTCGCAGGCCGCGGCCAGAGCGGGGTTGTCGCGTACCCGGAGGTCGCGGGTGAACAGCATCAACGAGGTGTCCATCACCTGGGTCTTCGGAGCCGGGGGCGTGAACGGTTGCGGTAAGCGATGTCGCAGTTCAGCGCGGTGGCGAAGGAACACCGGGCCGCGTAGGGAGCAGCGCGCCGTCAGGGTCGACCGCCTTCCCGCTACGGCGGCATCCGCACGTCGCGTTTCGCGGCGGTCTTCAGGGGGTGTTCCCTGAGGTCAGAGGCCACCGGGATGCAACCGGAAGGACCGGCCCCGGCGAAGACCAGTGGGACCGCACGGTCAAGGAGCCCGTACGACCGGTGGCACCGATCTACCGGTGGCACCGGTAGATCGGTGACGCCGTACGCTGTGCCGTCGGAGCAGCACGGGAGACCGAACGCATGCGTGGGGAGACGGACCGGGGGCCGGGACTGGGCGTGGGCGCGGTGGCGCGCCGCCTGGGCCTGGCGGCCGCCACCCTGCGCACGTGGGACCGCAGGTACGGCATCGGCCCGAGCGGGCGCAGCCCCGGCGGCCACCGCCGCTACACGCCCGCGGACGTGGCGCGGCTCGAAGCCATGCAGCGGCTGATCCTCGCGGGCGCCCCGCCGGGCGAGGCCGCCCTCGCCGCGCTGCGCGAGCCGCCCGGCGCGCCGCGCCAGCCGCGCGGGCACGGCGCCGGCGGCAACCGCGTGCCCGTGGGGGAGGCGCCCGCCGGAGCGGACACCGCCGAAGTGCGCGGCCTGGCCCGCGCGGCGATGTCGCTGGACCTCCCCGCCATGAACGACGCCGTCCGGACCGCGATCGCGCGCGACGGGGTCGTGCGGGCCTGGGACGGCCTGATGGTCCCGGTCATGGTCGGGATCGGCCGCAAGCACGCGGCGGGCGGTGACTGCGTCGAGGTGGAGCACCTGCTGTCCACGGTGGTGCTCGGCTGCCTGGCGGAGGTGCCGCCGCCCGCGCGGCCGGTGAACGTCCGGCCCGTCCTGCTCGCCTGCGCCCCGGAGGAGCAGCACAGCCTGCCCCTGTACGCGCTGGCCGCCGCGCTGGCGCAGGGCGGCGCCGCGGCGAGCCTGCTGGGGGCGCGGGTCCCCGCGAACGCCCTCGCCGCCGCGATCCGGCGCACGGGGCCGGGCACCGTCTTCGTCTGGTCGCAGATCGCCGAGACCGGCGACCCGGACTGGCTGGCCGATCTCCCGGGCACCCGTCCCGTGGTGCGGCTCCTGGCCGGCGGGCCGGGCTGGAGGCGGGACCGGCTGCCGGACGCCGTCCGCCTCGTGACAAGCCTTTCCCAAGCCGTCACCGAGATTTTGGACGGCCCCGCGGCGCCCTGATACGCGCGGAACCCGCGCACCCGCATCCCCCATCGCCGTGTCGGGCCCGACGTTGCCCAGAGAATCGACTATGAACAAGTTTTGAAACGATTCTCTCGGGAAAGGCCCAGCTCATGAACCTGGGAGAGCGGCTCGCATGCGGGGACGAGACCGCGCTGGCCGAGTGCTACACCGCGCTCGGCCCGCTCGTCCGCCGCCACGTCGTCCGGCTCGTGCCCCGGCACGCCGTGGACGACGTCGTCCAGCTGGTCTTTCTGGAGGTCTGGCGGTCGCGGCGCCGCTTCGACCCGGCGCGCGCCCTGGAGCCCTGGGTCCTCGCCATCGCCCGCAGGCGCGCCATCGACCAGCTCCGCGCCGAGGCCCGCCACTACCGCAGGACGCTGCCCCTGGAGGACCACGCGGAACTGCCCGCGGCGCGGACGCCCGACGCCTCGCCGTCCGTGGAGACCGCCTGCGACGTCCGGGACGCCCTCGCCGTCCTGCCCCTGCCGCAGCGCCAGGCGATCGTGCTGGCCCACTTCGGGCAGCTGACGCAGACGGAGATCGCCGACCGGCTGTCCGTCCCGCTGGGCACCGTCAAGGCGCGCACGGCCCGCGGCCTGCGCCGGATGAGAGAGCTTCTATGACCGGCGGCCCGTATCCGCGTCCCCGGCTGGCGGTGTCGAGCTGCCTGCTGGGGGCCCCGGTCCGCTACAACGCCGGCCACAGCCGCGACCGGTTCCTCACCGACGCCCTCGACCCGCATGTCGACTGGGTCCCGGTATGCCCGGAGATGGAGATCGGCCTCGGGACACCGCGTCCGACGCTGCGGCTGCTCACCGACGGGCACCTCGTCACCCACGACGGGTCCGCCGACCACACCGCCGCGATGACCGCGCTCGCCGAGACCCGCGTCCCCCGGCTGGAGGACCTGGACGGCTACGTGCTCAAGTCGCGCTCGCCGTCCTGCGGGCTGTTCCGGCTGCCGCGCTACGCCTCCGGCAAGCCCGGTGAGCGCACCGACGGCCAGCCCGTGGACCGCCAGGGCCGCGGGGTGTTCGCCGGCCTCGTCCGCGAGGCGCTCCCGGATCTGCCCGCCGAGGAGGACGGCCGCCTCCGCGACCCCGTCCTGCGCGAGCACTTCATCGAGCGCATCTACGCCCACGCCCGGCTCCGCGAGCTCTTCGACGCCGACTGGCGGCCCCGCGACCTCGTCGCCTTCCACAGCCGCCACAAGCTGCAGGTCCTTGCCCACGACCCGTCCGCCTACCAGGGGCTCGGACGGATCGTCGCGCAGGCGGGGACCCGTCCGCGGGACGAGTTGGAGGACGACTACCGGCACGCGTTCTGCGCGGCGTTCGCCGTCCGTCCCAAGCGCGGCCGCCACATGAACGCCCTCCAGCACCTCCTCGGCATGCTCGGCGACCACCTCGACGACACCCGCCGCCACGACCTTCTGGCCGCCATCGAGACCTACCGGCAGGGCCAGGCACCCCTCAGCGTCCCCATGGCCCTCCTGCGCCACCACGCCATGGGCGAGGGCCTCGACTACCTGACCCAGCAGACCTACCTGGACCCGTATCCCGCCGACCTGGTCCTGCGCCACTACCTGTGACCGCTCCTTGCTGGTGACCGGCAAGGCCCGCCCCACGCCGAACGGGCCGAGGTGAGAGCGAGGCTCACCACCGGCCCGTTCAGCAGGCACCGCTTGTTCAGCAGGGGGCGGGCTCCAGGATCCGGTCGGCGGCCTCCGGCTCCTCGGCGGCCGGCGCGTCGGACTCGTCGACGGCCTTCGCGCGCCTGGGCAGCAGGAACGCGACCCCGACCATCGCCAGGGACAGCGCGGCGCTGATGACGAACGCCAGCCGCATCCCGTCGAGCTGGGCGAGCGTGGCGGTGACCCCGTCGGCCATCCGGCTCTCGGCGCGCCCGGCCATCACGGTCACCACCAGCGCGGTGCCGAAGGCCGCGGAGACCTGCTGGAGGGTGCCCAGCATCGAGCTGCCGTGCGAGTAGAGCGGGGCCGGGAGCGCCCCGAGGCCGAGGGTGAACACGGGGGTGAACGCCGCCGCCAGCGACACCATGAGCAGCGAGTGCAGGCCGAGCACCTGCCAGTACGGCATCGTCGCCGAGATCTGGGTGAACCCGGCCAGGGCGAGCACGATGCCCGCCGCCCCGGGAATGATCAGCATCCGCCCGCCGAAGCGGTCGAAGAGCCGTCCCACGGCCGGGCCGAGCAGCCCCATCGCCAGCCCGCCGGGCATCATCAGCAGGCCCGTCTCCAGCGGCGAGAGGCCGCGCAGGTTCTGCAGGTAGATCGGCAGCAGGATCATCGAGCCCATCATCGCCATGAACCCGAGGGCCATCAGCAGCAGCGAGAGGGTGTAGGTGCGGTGCCGCAGGACGCGCAGGTCCAGCAGGGGGACGTCGCGGCGCTGCAACCGGAGCTGGCGGAGGGCGAACACCGCGATCGTGACCGCCCCGACCGCGACGAGCGCCGCGGGGAGCACCGCACCGCCCTGCCCGAACCTGCTCAGCCCGTACACCAGGGAGCCGAAACCGAGAGCGGCGGCCGCGACGCTGAACCAGTCGATGGTGCCGGCCTGCGGCTCCCCGACGTTCTCCAGCCGTCCGAGGCCGCGCCAGGTGATCAGTGCCGCGATCGGCAGCACCGCGGCGAACAGCAGCCGCCACGAGCCGAGCTGCAGGATCAGGCCCGAGACCGCCGGGCCCATCGCCGGCGCGACCGAGATCGCCATGGTCACGTTGCCCATCACCCGGCCGCGGTCCTCCTCCGGCACGACGGTCATCAGCGTGGTCATCAGCAGCGGCATCATCACCGCGGTGCCGGTCGCCTGGACGATCCGCGCGAGCAGCAGCACCTCGAACACCGGCGCGACCGAGGCCAGCGCCGTCCCGGCGAGGAAGACGCCCATCGCGGTGGCGTAGGCGCGGCGGGTGGTGACCCGCTGCAGGAACCACCCCGTCACCGGGATCACCGCGGCCATGGTCAGCATGAACGCGGTCGAAAGCCACTGCGCCGCCTGCTCGGTGACGTTCATGTCCGCCATCAGCCGCGGGATCGCGTTGATCATGACCGTCTCGTTCAGGATCACCACGAAGGTGGCCAGCACCAGCAGCCGGATCACGGCGGGCGTCTTCGAGCGGCCGCCCCCCGCTCCCCGGGCCGCGGTCTCCGGCTGTCCGCCGCTTGCGTGCTCTTGCGTCGTCGTCATGCCGGGGTAGACCGCCGCCGTCCGGAGAACTCATCGCTCGATTCGAGAATTCTTTCGAACGCCGACCGAGCCGTCCACGACCAGCGAGAACGCGCGACGGAACGGAACCGGATGATCGCGGACGGCGTCGGATCGGTACGCGGGAACGCCCCTCCGGCCCGCGGACGGGCGCATCTTCCGCGCGAGGGGAGCACGGTGCCCAGCTATCTGCAGACTCTTCCGCTCCACACGATCACCGAGGTGTACGGCGAGGCCGGACTCCGCGACCGGTTCTCCCGCGAGATCCTGCGGTTCCGTGAGCCGGACTGGCGGCGGCTGAGCACGGCGCTCGCGCTGGCCGGCGACCTGCACCGGCAGGACCGGCGCGTCCGCGAGCCCGTGGTCAACCATCTGCTCCGGGTGACGCTGCGCGTGATGTGCCACTACGAGGTGGACGACGCGGACCTCCTCGTCGCCGCCCTCATGCACGACTCCGTCGAGGACCACCCGACCGACCTGGCCGGGGACGGGCACGCCGACCCGGCGGAGGCGGCCCTCGGCGTCCTGTCCGCCGAGTTCGGGCCGCGCGTCGCCGAAATCGTCCGCGCCGTCACCAACCCGGTGTACGACCGCGGCCGGGACGTCCACGCCCAGTACCGCGCCCACGTCGTCGAAAGCCTGGAACGCCACCCGGCCGCCCGCATCATCAAGGTCTCCGACTTCACCGACAACGGCGTCGGCCTGATCCACACCACCGGCCCGAAGCTCCGCAAGCTGGCCCGCAAGTACCGGCCGCTGGTCCCGGAGCTCAAGGACCTGGTCAACCGCCCCGACACGCCGCTCAAGGAGCGGATCAAACAGCACATCACCGGCCAGCTCGACCGCGCCGACGAACGCTTCACCGCCATCCTGCAAGGGCACGCCCTCGCCGGCCAGGCGACCTGACGTCCTCTACCGCCCTCTCATCAGCGCGTCGGCCCGCCGCCCGGCGATGTTCCGTATCTTCCTCGTCCCGCCGCTCTCGGCGAGCAGCGTGAGAACCGGCAGGGAGGTGACCTTCTCCGCGAGCATGCGCTGCATCCAGGGCGTGGTGCCCGCCAACTCGGCGGCGGCCGGCGTCCGCCCGTCCTCGATCGCCAGGTGGACCGACCAGTCGTGGACGCGGCGACGTACGAACGGGCCGTGCCCTTCCGCATCGAGTCTCCGCAGCTCCGGCAGGAGCCCGGCCGCCCAACGCTGGAACTCGCCCTGACCGGCGGACCTCATCGCGACCTCGTCCACGAGCTGGACGACCGCCGTCTTGGCCACCGACGAAACGGGATCGCGCAGGATCAGGGCCACGATCCGGCGCTCGGCGTCAGGGCGGCGGGACGCGGCGACCGCCGCGACCACCTCGCCGTAGACGCGTACCCGCACATGCTCGTCCTCGACGGCCTCGTCGACCTCCGCGTCGAGCATCCCGGCGTCCGCGAGCATCGCGGCCACATCCGCACGTAGAGCCATCCGGTTCGTCACCTCCCACCAGGCCCCATCCAACAAGAGATCGCCGAACACCGGCGATCCCGTGTGGGGCGGCGGACCGGGACGCGGGGCGGGCCCTGCGTCCCGGTCGCGCGGGTCGGGGGGTCAGCCGGTGGTGCCGGTCCAGGTGGCCGGGACGTGGGCCAGGCGGACGCGCTGGGGGTGGTCGCCGACGGGGACGGAGGTGATCTTCTGGCCGGTGCCGAAGTCGATGGCGGTGACCTGGTCGGCGCCGCTCTCGGAGATGACGCAGGCGCGGCCGTCGCCGCTGACGGTGGCCCAGTAGGGCTTGGACGCGGTGACCAGGGGGCCTTCCTGGAGGGACGAGCGGTTGACGATGGTGGCGTAGTCGTCCATGGTCCCGGCGACGCAGAGCCTGCTTCCGTCGGGGCTCATCGACAGGCCGTGGTGGCGGGAGTCGTTGACGAAGGTGGTGCGGTCGTCGCTGGTGGCCGGGTTCTTGGGCAGGGTCTTCACCCGGGTGATCTTGTCGGTGGCCATGTCGTACTCCACGAGGCCGTTGAAGAACGAGACCTGGAAGTACAGCTTGGACTCGTCCGGGGAGAACACCGCGGGCCGGATCGCGTTCGACAGGTCCTTGCGGCCGAAGGCGTCCAGGCGCGAGCGCATGTCGATGGTCTTGACGACCTTGTAGGTGGAGGTGTCGGCGATGGTGAGATGGCGGTCGCCCTTGGTCCAGTCCTGGGACGGGTCGTCGAAGTCGGTCTCGACGTTCCCGATGGACATGTTCAGGATGTACCTGCCGTCCCTGGTGAAGATGTTCTCGTGGGGCTTGTCGCCGGTGGCGAACGAGCCGAGCTGCTTGCCGGTGTTGATGTCCAGGACGTGGACGACCCTGCCGAGCGAGGCCGACACGGCGACCTTGGTGCCGTCGGGGGAGACCGACATGTGGTCGGCGCGGTAGCCCGAGACGGCGAACCGCCACCTGACCTTCCCGGTGGTCAGGTCGATGGAGACGACGTCGCCGAAGCTGGGCCGCGAGGCGACCAGGGCGGAGCCGTCGGGGGTGGAGTACAGGTCGTCGACGAGCTGGTCGTGCCCCTCGCCGGCGGTGGCCCGGATGCCCAGGAAGACGGCCAGGTTGATCGGGTTGAGGTAGATCGCGGTGAGCCGCTGGCTCCGGTCGGGGACGACGTTGATCCGGCCGATCTTGGCGAAGTCGCCGCTGGACTTGATGACGTCGGCGGTGCCCTCCCAGTTGTTGCCGACGAACATCACCTCGCGCAGGGGGGCCGCGTGCGCGGTGGTCGCGGTGACGGCGGGGGCGATGGCACCGGCCGCCAGGACGGCCGCGGCGGCGATGCTCCGCAGGCGGCGGTGCGGTCTGGGGCGGGCAGGGGTGGTCGCAGCGTGCATGCTTGCTTCTCCCAAGGGGGTGGGGGTCGCCCAGAGGGGGCGGGAGCGCGGAACCCTTCCGCGTCCGTGCCGGCGCGCACGGCGGCAGGCGGGGACCCTCCCGCGCGGGCCGCGGCGCCGGCTGCGCGGTGATGAACGGTCGGGGGCATGGCCGACCCTGGATTCCGCTCGCCTTGTGGGCTGCATATGAAATCCGCCCAAATCCGAACATCACCGTATTCAGACTTTGGTTACTGGATAGTAAGCAGGGGTGGAGTGCGCCGCAAGACCCGATGGTGAGGGATTTCTTGTCGCCTGGTGGAGGATGCGGAGGCGGGCCGAATCATGCGTACGGAAGGGCCCTTAAGGACTCAAGGCGACCGAAACGGGGTCGCCGGTCAGGGCTTCGGCGCCGCCGCGCGCTACGCGGGAATGATCAGGCCGTAGTGCCCGTCGTAGCGGTGGTAGAGGACGTTGCCCCGTTCGGTCTCGGCGTCGCGGAAGAACACCCAGCGCAGGCCGGTCGCCTCCAGATGCTCGGTCGCCTCCTGGAGGGTCAGCCTGGGCGCGGGCCGCGGGCTGATCGTCAGCGGGATGGCGCGGGGCGTGCCCACCCGTCCGCGCGGGGTCGCCTGCGCCAGCCGGTACCCGTGGTCGGCGGGGTAGATGACGCTGTCCTCGCCCGTCTCGACGTCGGTGAACAGCAGGAACCCGTAGTCGAGCACCTCCATGTCGAAGGCCGCCTCGTCGGGCGTCTCGGCGCTCAGCGTGAACGACTTGTGCCGGATCAGCTCCCGCTCCTCCGGAGGACGCGGGTAGTAGTCCGGACGGTGCGTCGGCTCGGCGCCGTGCCGCCACTCGTGCGGCCCCGGCGCGGGGCTCGTGGGATAGGCGCCGCGGCGGGCCTCCCAGTGCCGGGAGATCCGGTCGAGCCGGTTCCGCAGCCGGTCGTGGAGCCGGTCGACGGCCTCGGTCATGCTCGGCGCCGCCACCTGCGCCCGGACCAGGCGGCCGTTGACGTCCAGGTTGGCCTGGGCCGTCGCCGGACGCGGCCCCGCCGGAGCGGGCGACATGATCAGCTTCACGCGCGCGAACAGCACCGGCTCCGACGCGTGCCGGAAGACCGCGCCGACCTTGGAGCGCGCGTAGTCGGTGGCGCCCTCGGGCACCCTTCCCCGGTGTTCGACGGCCACCTCGGGAGCGGCCCTGGTCGTCGCGCGGTCCATGTCGTCCCCCCGTCGCTCTACCGCTTCACCCACTCGGCCGGCTGGTGCTCGATGGTGGAGTCCGAGGACGGGAAGAACGTGGTCTCGTGCCCGTCGTCCCACCGCACCAGGTAGGGCGGCTCTCCGTCCCGTCCGTGCACTTCGAGGATCTCGGCCCTGCGGGCCGCCTCGCCCACGTGGTGTCCATGGACGATCAGCCGGTCGCCTTCGCTGGCTCGCATCGTGTCCCCCTCACGTCGCCCTGAGTCCATCGTGCGGGCGAGCGGAAGGGCGCCACCAGGGCCGAAGGTCCATTTTTTGTGCAGGTCAGTCAGTATGCGGCGAATCTGGCTATCCGGCGGGGGGAGGGGAAGAGTTCCGGTGTGCGGCCGGCGACGGGAGGGCGATGTCGAACAGGAGCGCGATGCCGACCCGGATCGTGGCGGGGACGGCTCATCCGGGGCTCGCCGCCGCCGTCGCGGCCGCGCTGGGCGTCCGGCCGGTGCCCTGCGACGTGGAGAGGTTCCCGGACGGCGAGCTGCGGCCGATCGTGCACGGCGTCCAGGGCGGGGACGTCTACGTGGTGCAGCCCACCGGGCCCGCGGTCAACGACCATCTGGTCGAGTTGCTGCTGCTCCTGGACGCGTGCCGCCGGGGCGGCGCCGAGATCGTCACCGCGGTCGTGCCGTACTTCGGGTACGCCCGGCAGGATCGGCGCGACCGGGCGGGGCAGGCGGTGGGCGCCAGGGTGGCACTCGACGCGCTGGCCTCGGCGGGGGCGGACCGGCTGGTCGTCGTGGAGCCGCACGCCGTCGCCCTGGAGGCCATGTGCCCGGTTCCGGTGGAGATGCTGACGGCCGTCCCGATCCTGGCGGACGAGCTGGCGGATCTGACACCGGAGACCGCCGTGCTGGTCGCGCCCGACCTCGGCGCCGTCAAGCCCGCCGAGCACTACGCGCGGCTGCTGCGGCGCCCGGTCGCCGTGGTGCGCAAGACGCGGGTGAGCGGCGAGAGCGTCCACGCCGAGGAACTGGTCGGCGACGTTGAGGGCCGGCCCGCGGTCATCGTGGACGACATGATCAGCACCGGCGGGACGATCGAGGCGGCCGTGCGCGTGCTGCTGGACCACGGCGCCTCGCCCGACATCACGGTGGCCGCGGCGCACGGGCCGCTGGTGCCGGCCGCGCGGGACCGGCTCGGCCGGCTCCCGATCCGCTGCCTGCTGGTCACCGACACCCTCCCGGTGGGCGAAGCACGGGCGGCGGCGCGGCTCCGGGTGCGGTCCGTGGGCCCGTTGATCGCCGACGCCATCGGCCGCCTGCACAACGGGCAATCCCTGGAGACCCTGCTGGTGCGCGGCTGATCGATCCAGAACTCGCAGCGCGCCGCCGTGGCGACCTCCGAAGCCGCTTCTACCTGGGCGTTTCCGTCCGGTGAGGAGGGAAACACCCTCGCGGTAGAGAAGGGAGGCGTCCGGGGGATCGGCCTGCCGCCCCAGATGCTCCTGGAGCCGGTGCTCCAGGTCGCGCTCCACGAGGCCCGCCGCCCGGTGGCGGTGGGGCCCGCACCCCGACCCGGGAGGCGACGATGCTGGACTTCGACGACCGCGCCGACGCCGGACGGCGCCTGGCCGAGCGGCTGGGCGGTCTGCGCGGCCGGGACGCCGTCGTGCTGGGGCTGCCGCGCGGCGGGGTGCCCGTCGCCTTCGAGGTCGCGCGGGCGCTGGGCGCGCCGCTGGACGTGATCGTGGTCCGCAAGCTGGGCGTCCCCTTCCAGCCCGAGCTGGCCATGGGCGCCATCGGTGAGGGCGGGGTGCTGGTCGTCAACGACGAGATCGTCCGGCGCACGGGCCTCGGCGAGACCGACCTGACCGACGCGCAACGGCGCGAGCAGTCCGAACTGGACGTTCGCGTCGAACGCTTCCGCCGGGGCCGCCCCCGGGTCGAACTGGGCGGCCGCACGGCCGTCGTCGTCGACGACGGCGTCGCCACCGGCGCCACAGCCCGCGCCGCCTGCCAGGTCGTCCGCGCCCAGGGCGCCCGCCGCGTGATCCTGGCGGTCCCCGTCGGCTCGCCCGACATCATCGCCGGCCTGCGCCGCACCGCCGACGACGTGGTCTGCGTGCTGGAACCAGACCTCTTCCACGCCGTCGGCCAGTGGTACCGCGAGTTCGGCCAGACGTCCGACGGCGAGGTGGTCGAACTCCTGGATCGAGCCGCGACCCCGCCGACCAACGCCCGGCACGATTCCGACCCCGCCGATCCTTCCGGCCCCGCAAGGCCCGCCGGAACCGCGAACCCCGCCGACGCCGCCCATCCCGGCGGAGCCACCAACCCCGGCGGAGCCGCCGGCCCGGATGGGGCCCCCGGCCCTGCCGGGGGCACCGACCCTCGCGGAGCAGCGGACCCTCGCGGCGCGAGCCCGGGTGAGGCCAACCCTGGTGGGGGCGCCGATTCCGGCGGGGGCGCCGACCCTCGCGGGGCCGGTCCTGCCGGAGCCGCCGGCACCGGCCGAGCCGTCCACCCGGGCGGAGCCACCAACCCCGGCGGGGCCGCCGACCTGGGCGGGATCGCCAACCCGGGTGGAGGCACCGACCCCGGCGGAGCCGCAAACCCGGGCGGGGCCGCAAAGCCCGGTGGGATCGTCGACCCCGGCGGGAACGCCCATCCTGCCGGGGCCACCAACCCGTCCGGGGCGTCCGGTCCCGGCGCGGATGCCGACGGTCCGCCGGTCGTCGACGAGGAGGTATGGATCGACGGCGGGTTCGTGGAGCTCACCGGGCATCTCACCGTCCCCGCTCGGGCCGGTGGGGTCGTGGCGTTCGCGCACGGCAGCGGGAGCGGCAGGCACAGCCCGCGCAACCGGCTGGTCGCCGCCGGGCTCAACCAGGCGGGCCTTGGAACGCTGCTGTTCGATCTGCTGACCACCGGGGAGGAACTCGACCGCGGCAAGGTCTTCGACATCGGCATGCTCGCCGACCGGCTCGTCGCCGCCACCGCCTGGCTCCGCGACCGGCCGGACATCGCCGGCGCCCGCATCGGCTACTTCGGGGCGAGCACCGGTGCGGCGGCGGCGCTCTGCGCCGCGGCCGAGCCCGGCGCCGATATCGCCGCCGTCGTCTCCCGCGGCGGACGCCCGGACCTGGCCGAACGCCGCCTGAGCGACGTCCGCGCCCCCACGCTGCTGATCGTGGGCGGCGCGGACCGGCAGGTGATCGGCCTCAACCAGCGCGCGCAGCGGCGCATGCGCTGCCAGAACCAGCTGACCATCGTGCCGACCGCCACCCACCTGTTCGAGGAGCCGGGCGCCCTGCGGGCCGTGACCGACCACGCCAGAGACTGGTTCCTCGCCTACATGCGCTGACCTGCCTCACATGACGGCTCGGGGCGCCGCGGGAGGAGCCGCGGCACGGGCCGCAGGACGCTCCCCGGCACGTCCTGCCCGCTCGCCGCCCGGCTGGAAGAGCTTGCGGAGCTCCTCGGGGAGCTTCCACAACGCCTGTTCCACGCCTCCCGGCGCCATCTTGGAGGACACGACCTCGGTGACGATCGCCGCCGTCTTGGGCACGTCGTCGCGTCCGATGCCCGCCTGCTCGGCGTAGTGGACGGTGATCTCGCGCAGGTCGTACTTGTGGGGCACGTGACCGGGGCTCCACCCGTCGTAGTACACCCCGCGCAGCAGTTCCGGCAGCTGGGCGGCCAGATGCGCGGCGGACTCGACCGTCAGCCGGTCGCGCAGCGTGTGCATCCAGGCCCGCAGCGCCCGATAGGCGAACCGGCGGTCCTCGGTGCCGAACGCTGCGGCCACATCGGCGATCCACCGGTTGGTGGTGTCGATGCTCCGATCCAGCCCCTGTATCCCTGTGAACGTCATCGCAACGGCTCCAGAGCGGTTTCGGCGAACACGGACGATTCCAGCGTGCCGCCGCCCGAGCACGCGGCGGCAGGGACGAAGGTCCCCAGGTGGGGAGCGTTTCCGCAGGTCCGGACGCCATGACGAGCGACGGTGCGCCCGCGGGAAGTCGGTACCGCCGTCACGCATGACGGCGCTTCAAGCATAGCGGCACAAGGCTCCGATGCCCTGCGCGGGAAGATCCGGCGCCCCGGGCTCCAGGACGCGCACCTCCGCCCCGGTGAGCACGGCGGCGCGGACGGCGACGTCCACCAGCCGCCCGTGCTCCACCGGGTCCGCGCCCGACTCGGCGAGGGACGCCCGCCGGTCGGACACCTGCGTCGGCGCGGGGCCGAACCAGGCCGTCCGCCGGTCCGCGGGGTCGTCGGTCACCAGCAGCGTGTCGACCCGGCCGCGGGCCAGCGCCCGCAGGGTCGCGGCCGCGCCCTCCACCGCGAGACCGGACGGGCCCCGCCCCTCGTCCAGCCGCTCCAGCAGCCCGCGGGTCTCCTCGCCCGCCCACCGGCTCACCTGTTCCCGGACCTGCGTCTGGCGCCGCCGCCGTGCGCCGTCCCGGTTCCGTCCTCCGGAGACGTGACCGACGGTCACCTCATGGCGGACGCCCTCGGGAAGGTGCTTGGTGAGGTACTGCATGGCGCGCACGTCGCCGCCGAGGAGCAGCACGTGCGCCCCGGTCACGGCGAGATCGTCCGCGAGGGCGTGCGCCACCCTGGTCGCGTTGTGCTCCCAGGAGTCCTCGGCGCGGTGCTGGTGGCGCGACTGGGACCAGCCGCCCGGCGCGTTGCGCACGATCTCGTCGTCGGGGCCGTCGACCGTCCTCGTGGTCGCGGTCCCCGTCCCGCCCCGGCACGTCTCGATGTCGGCGCCCTTGCGGTCGACGAGGGTCAGCACGTACGGCGGACGCTCCTGGAGCCATGCCAGCAGCGGCAGGAGGCGCGGCAGGGGACCGTGGACGGCGAGATCGGGCTGCCGCGCCTCCGGCATCTCGACCACCGTGGGCGCGGGGTCGCCGTCGAAGGCGAAGGCGGCCAGCGCTCCGGAGCCCGGCTCCGCCCTCGCGACCAGCCGGTCCAGCGCGTCCACGACGGCGCCGTCGGCTCCCTGCGCGCGGAGCCGCCTGCCCAGCCGTTCCCAGCGCAGCGCGGCGTCCTCCTCCCCGGGAGGCGCGGTCAGGTTGAAGTAGACCGTTGTGACCGGCCCTCCAGAACAGAGCCGACGCAGGGTCTCGGTCGCGGTTTTCTCGTCCGGCTTCATGCAAACAGCCTGTACAGCGGGCCGCCGTCCGATTAGGGACGAAGGTCCGCAGGTCGCCGGACCTTCGTGAGCCCGCCCCTGACGGACCGCGTCGCGCGCCGCCTTCGCCGGCGACGGGCCGTCCCCCACACTGAGCGGGAGTCCAGACGTCCAGGGGGAGGATCGGCGTGGCTCACGACCGTTCGGAAACCGGTTTCCACTGGTTGTTCGGGGACCAGCTGGGCCCGCACTTCCTACGCCCGGACGCCGAGATCGTCATGATCGAGTCGCGGGCGGTCCTCCGTCGGCGCCGCTTCCACCGCGCCAAGGCGCACCTGGTCCTGTCCGCGATGCGGCACCGCGCGGCCGAGCTCGGGGACCGCGTCCGCTACGTCCAGGCGGAGACGTACCGCGACGGCCTGGAACAAGCCGTGGGCGACGCCCCCGTGACCGTCCACCACCCCACGTCCCACGCGGCCCTCGGCTTCGTGCGGGGCCTCCAGCAGGTGGAGGTGCTTCCGCCGCGCGGTTTCCTCGTCCAGCCCGAGGCGTTCGGCCGGTGGGCGGAGTCCGCCGGCGGGCGACTGCGGATGGAGAGCTTCTACCGGCGGGTGCGCCAGGACCACGACCTGCTGATGGACGGCGATCAGCCCGCCGGCGGGCAGTGGAACCTGGACAAGGACAACCGCGAGCCCCCGCCCAGGGGCGAGGCGACACTGCCGGTGCCCGCCCCCTACCGGCCGCGCGAAGACGAGATCGACGAGCGGGTCAGGGCCGATCTGGACCGCTGGGAGCGGAGCGGAGAGGTCTCGTTCGTCGGCCGGGACGGCCCCCGACTGTTCCCGGCCGGCCGTGCCGAGGCCCAGCGCGCCCTCCGCGCCTTCGTGAAGAAGCGCCTCCCCACCTTCGGCCGGTGGGAGGACGCGATCCTGGCCGAGGACTGGGCCATGAGCCACAGCCTGCTGTCCGCCTCGCTCAACCTCGGGCTGCTCGACCCGGCCGAGTGCGTCGAGGCCGCCGAAGGCGCCTACCGCGCGGGCGATGCGCCGCTCAACTCCGTCGAGGGCTACGTCCGGCAGGTCGCCGGGTGGCGCGAGTACATGTGGAACCTCTACTGGTACTTCGGCCCCCGCTACCGCGAGTCCAACGCCCTCGGGCACGACGCGCCGCTGCCGGACTGGTTCGCCTCCCTGGACGCCGACGCCGTCCAGGCCCACTGCCTTTCGACGACGCTCGCGCAGGTCCGCGATCGGGGCTGGGTGCACCACATCCCCCGGCTGATGATCCTGGGCAACCACGCCCTCCAGCGCGGCTGGGATCCGGCGGCGGTGACCGACTGGTTCCACCGCTGCTTCGTGGACGGCTACGACTGGGTGATGCTCACCAACGTGATCGGCATGTCGCAGTACGCCGACGGCGGCCGCATCACCACCAAGCCGTACGCCTCGGGCGGCGCCTACATCAACACCATGAGCGACCTGTGCGGCCCCTGCGCCTACCGGCCCACCGAACGCACCGGTGAGCGGGCCTGCCCCTATACCGCCGGGTACTGGGAGTTCGTCCACCGCCACCGCGAACGGCTCTCTCACAACTACCGCACCGCCCGCGCCGTCATGCAACTGGAGCGCCTCGGCGACCTGGACGAGGTGCTCGGCGACGCCCGCCGGCGCGACCCGAACGCCGCCCCCTGAACACCCGGCCGCCCGCAGGGGACCGGCGCCGGAACGATCAGGTGTCCCCCATCGGCGCCGGGCCCGCCGGTCAGGCCCCGGTGCCGGGCGGGCAGGGCGCCGGCCGGGCACCGAGGCTTCGGGCACGGAGCCGGTGGGTGCGCAGCGCGGCCTCGATGGCGAACCGGGTGCCGGGGTCGGCGAGTTCGTCGCCGAGGAGGTGTTCGAGGACCCGCATCCGGTACCGGACGGTCTGCACGTGCACGCCGAGCTCCTCGCTGATCCGCGTCGCGGGCGCCCGGGTACGCAGCCAGACGGCGAGCGTGTCGACGAGCGGCAGCCTGCGCCGCTCGCTGAGCGGGGCGAGGGGCGCCAGGCCGCGGCGCGTCATCTGGTCCATCAGCGCGCCGTCGGCCAGCAGCCACAGGCTCATCAGGTGGTCCTCGCACAGGGTGAGCGTGCCGTCGTGCAGGACGTCCTTCAGGTCGAGCAGGCGCCTGGCCCAGCGGAGCGAGTCGGCGGCACGAGCCCGGGGGACGGTCAGGCCCACCGCGGCACGCTCCCCGGCCAGGGCCGCTTCCAGCATCGCCCGCCGGTCGCCGGTGAGCGGGCCGGGGACGAGGAGGTAGGGCGCCGGGTCCTCCGGGTCGAGCAGGACGTCGGCGTCCAGTAAGGGGCAGACGGGCAGAGTCCCAGAGGGCAGGGCGACGAGCGTGACCTCGTCGGGAAGCGGCCAATCGGCGGCCGGGTCCGGCACGGCCGACGATGCGGGGCCGACGAGCGCGCGCAGAAGGGCCAGCCGGGCGGCGGCGCGTCCGTCGCACGCCTCCGCCTTGGCCCGCTCGTAGCCCTCCCTGGACAGGGCCGCCGCATCGTCCATGTAGGTGATGACGGCCTCGGCCAGCGCGGAGACCGCCAGGACGGACGCGACCCGGTCGTCCAGCATCGCCCGGATACGCGACCACGCCACCTGCGTCGCGGCGCGGTAGGCCGACTGGATCACCGTGAGCGGGCGCCCCTCCATCACCTCGAACGCGCCCATCTTGCGGCACAGCTCGTCCCGGCGGTCGAGCGGCCGCGCGGGGTCGGCCAGCCAGTCCAGGAACCCGAGCACATTGCGTTCGACGGCGGTGCGGATGACGTGGTTGTAAGCGCTTCCGGGAGGCCGCGCGTAGGCGGGGATCGCGGCGCGGATCCTCTCCACGATCTCGTCGACGAGGCCCGGGACGACGGTCGTCCGGACGTCCGGGGACAGCGCCGCGACGAGGGCGCGCAGTTCGGCGGACTCCGGCGGCGACGCGCCGCCGCCTGGAGATGATGGCCTCGGCATCGCACACGCTCCGTGGGGTGGGTGACGGGGGTGTCAGGAGGCGGGCCGGCCCGGCGGCGTCCGCCGGCGGGCCTTCAGGACCGCCTCCAGGACGAAGCGCGTCTCGGGATCGTCCAGCCGGTCGCCGATCTCCTTCCTGATCTGCCGCAGCCGGTACCGGACGGTCTGGGGGTGCAGGTGCAGCCGCCGCCCGACGTCCGCGGCCGTGCTCCACTGCTCCAGCCAGACCCGCAGCGTCTCGGTGAGCGCGCGCCGCTTGCCCTCGGGCAGGACGGCCAGGCCGCCGAGCCGGCGGCGTGCGATCTCCTCCACGAGGGGCGGGTCGCACGTCAGCCACAGGTCCAGGAGGTGGTCCTCGGCGCGGATCAGCGGCGCGGCGTCGATCACGCCGTCCTCGGCGAGGGCGAGCACGCCGCGGGCCCAGCGCAGCGCGTCGGGGATCTCGCCGAGCGGCACGGTCAGGCCGACCACGACGGGCCCGCGGTCGAGCGCCGCGCCGAGCAGCGCGCGCCGGGCCTCGTCCACCCCGCCGGGCACGAGCAGCCAGGGCGCGGTCCCGCCGAGGGCCGACAGGACGTCGCGGCGCGCGGCGGCGGGCCGCCATCGCGTGCCGCGGCGGACCGCGACCGGCGTCGCCGTCTCCGGCACGTTCCACCCCAGCCTGGCCGCGAGGTGCTCGACCACCTCGCGGGAGGCGACCGGACGCGTGGAAAGGCCCCGCATCAGCAGCCTGCGCGCATGGACGAGGTCGACCGGCGCCTTCAGCCCCTGGTCCAGATAGGCCTCGACGATCGGGTCGATGATCTGGTCCATGAAGGCCATCTGGAATTCCGCGACGCGGGCCAGGTCGGCGCCCGACACCTTGTTGCGGACGCACACCTCGGTGATCCGGTGCCAGGAGGTGTCGAAGGCGATGTGGATCGCGGCGTGCAGGGACTCCAGGCTCCGGTTGCCGGTGACCTCCTTGCGGCCGAACGAGTGCAGCAGCTCCAGCAGCCCGTCCAGCGGTTCGGCCGGGTCGGCGAAGCGCGCCACGTAGGTGCGCATGGCCTCCCGCACGACCCGTTCCGGGCTGGGCGGGCCGCCGTCCGCGACCGCGTAGTCGGGGACGGTGGCGCGGACGGCCGTGTAGATCTCCTCGGCCAGTCCGGGGAGCCCCGACCGCAGGACCTCCACGAGTTCGGGAGGCGCCGGTTCGGGTCGCACGATCGCACCCTCCCGTCCGAGCGCCGACGCGGGCTGCCCCACCGGAAGCGACATGCCGTTCAAAATACCCAGGGGCCCCTAGTCGGAAAAGGGCCCGGAACGGCGCCGCGAAAAGGAATAGGGTCGCTGACAGGCTTTCGTCGCGGAGAGTCAACGGAGCTGCCAGTATCGGTGAGCCTTCATGATGCATTCCGGTCGGACCGCTTCAGCGCGCCCGGTGCGTCCTCATCGGCGCACAAACTCCGCGGAGCGTTTTACTCATCCGTTGACAGACCTTGCCGAAATCGGCGTCGGTCCCGCGCCCGAACCTTGTCGGCCGTGAAAATCTCCGCTTACCGTACCGGCTAGTAGGTGAATGGTGAGCTCACACCCACCCACGCAGGAAGGCCCGTGCCCGTCCCCAGGCACCCGGTCCCACCCCCAGGAAAGGTCATTCCCCGTGCGCAAGATCACCTCTGTGGCCCTCGCCGCCACGAGCGCGTCCGCTCTCGCGCTCTTCCTCACCCCCGCCGCCTACGCGGCGGCCCTCACCGCGACCGTGACGAACGGCGGCTCGGTGACCGCCACCAACTCCGGCAACCTCGTCATCACCGACACCACCACCGGCATCGCGGTGACCTGTACCGCGTCCACCGGCACCGGCAGCATCCCGAACGGGGTCAAGAGCGGCAACTCGCCGCTCCAGGTCGGCTCGATCAGCGCGATCTCGTTCACCAGCTGCAAGGGCGGCGGCTTCACCTTCACCGTGACGCCGAACGCCCTTCCCTGGAAGGTGAACGTCACGGGCGCCACGTCGGGCGGCGTCACCGCGGGCAGCATCAGCGGCATCTCCGCGCACGCCTCGGCGGCCTTCGGCCTCTGCCAGATGGACATCGCCGGCACGGCCGCCGGCTCGTACACCAACGGCACCGGCAAGCTGACGGCCACCGGCAGCGGACTGACGATCAGCAACGTCACCTCCGGCTGCCTGGGCATCGCGAACAGCGGGGACTCCGCCTCGCTGGTCGGCGCCTACATCGTCAAGAACAGCGGCGGGACCTTCCCGCAGATCAACGTCACCTCGCCGTGACGCCCTGATCCTGCGCACACGACCGCGGAGGCGGCCCACCCCCTCTGGCCTCCGCACCGCTTGGCGAGCCGGAAACGCCGACGCGTTTCCGGCTCGCCGCCTGTCCGCAGGAGGCGCCCCGAGCGCGATCGCGGCCCGCGTCCGGCGCTGCGTCCCGGAACGTTCCGGTGTACCGGTTGGCCGGTAGCGGCCCGTTCCGGCGATCTTGCTTGATTCCGGACACTCCAGCGTTTCTATTGGTCCCCGTGGTCCGTTGCGATCACCGCTGCTCCTGTCGGCTTTCGGGGACGAGGAACCATAGGAGGCGATGGCATGCGCCATCGACGTACACGGGCGGGTTCACTCGCCCTCGCCGCGGTCCTGGGCCTGAGCCCGCTCGCGGCGGTGCCGCCGGCGTCGGCCGACGGCCGGGTGACCGAGGTGGCGCTGCCGGTGCCGGACGTCGCACCGGTCGGTCTCGCCGCCGGACCGGCCGGCACCCTCTGGTACGCCGCGAACGCCGGCGGCATCGGCCGCGTCGGCGCCGACGGCAAGGTCACCGAGTTCAAGATCAGTGAGAACTCGCAGCACCAGGTCGGAGTCCCGGACGCGATGACGGCCGCGAGCGACGGCGCCCTCTGGTTCACCGACATGTCCCTCAGCGTCCCGCGCGTCGGGCGCGTGAACCCGGCGAGCGGCGCCGCGACGCTGTTCGAGCTGCCGACGACGGGCGACGTGAACTTCGCCAACGCCCAGGTCAACGGCGTCGCGCCCGGCCCGGACGGCTCGGTGTGGATCACCGGCGGGTACTCCGGTTCGATCGGCCGGGTCGACCCGTCCGGGAACGTCACGGCGTACGCGACGGGCTTGACCCCGTACGCGGTCACCGTGGGCCCGGACCAGGCGGTGTGGTTCACCGACACCAGCGGCCGGATCGGCCGGCTCGACCCCGCCACCGGCCAGGTCACCCCCTACGACACGCCGTTCACCTTCCAGGGCTACCCGGGCATGGGCGACATCGTGCCGGGCCCGGACGGCAAGGTCTGGTTCACCCAGCCCGGCGTCGGCCGGATCGGCAGCATCGACCCGGCCACCGGCGAGGTCGCCGAGTACGCTCCGCCGCGTCCCGACTCCGACCCGACCGGCATCGTCGCGCGGGACGGCAAGCTGTGGTTCACCGAGGCCGCCGCCAGCAACATCGGCAGCCTCGACCCCGCCACCGGCGAGATCGCCGAGTACCCGCTGCCGGCGACCCTCTCGGCGCCGACCCGCATCGTCAACGGCCCCGGCGGCCACCTGTGGTTCACCGAGCCCGGCCGCGGCCTGATCGGGCACTTCGACCCGGCCGACCCGCCGTCCGGCACGTCCCACCCGGCGGTGCCCGCCTCGGCCCCGGGTGCGAGCCCCAACCCCGGCGCGCGCTTCCAGAACCAGTGCGCGATGGAGTCCCTCTGCCAGACGCAGGTCACCACCGGCGGCGACGTCAAGATCGGCACCTTCCGGCAGAGCCTCCCGAGCGGCGCCATCCGCATCACCGGCTCCCTCGGCGCGCCCGACGAGACCGGCGACTTCGTCCTCGACCCGCCCGTGGTCGGCCAGCAGCTCATCTCCCCGCCGGTGGACGTTCCGGGCGGCCTCATCGGGCAGCTGCCGCTGATCGGCCCGATCCTCGGCAAGTCGCCCGCCGCGATGTGGGACGTCAACCGCCTGACGATCAGCCAGACGCTGGCCGGCAAGGTGCACGCCTACCTCACCGACAGCGGGCTCGGCGTCCGGGTGCCGCTCAACGTGCACCTCAACAATCAGCTGCTCGGCACGACCTGCACCATCGGCCCGATCACCGCGAGCCTGCCGACCACCTTCCTGGCCGGCGCCCCGAACGGCGATCCGCACCTCGGCTTCGTCCCCGCGGCCGTCTCCCTGGAGGCGCCCATCGAGGTCCCCGCCGCCAAGGGCTGCGGCCCGTTCGGCCTGCTCGACGGCGTCATCAACCAGCTCATGGGCCTGCCGTCGCCCGCGTCGCAGAACTCCATGAAGCTGACCGGCGTCCTCAACCTGGGCAACGGGATCAACCAGAGCAACACCCCGCAGGCCCTGGCGTCCGGCCCGGTCGCCGCCAGGCTCAAGCAGATCCTCAAGTCCGGGAAGACCCCGCGCAAGGCGGCCAAGGCCCCCACCCCGGCCCCGAAGAAGGCCACCTACAAGGTCAAGGCCCGCCGCTAGGAACAGAACCCAAGCGGAGACGCCCCCGAAGGCTCTTCCTCCGGGGGCGTCTCCGCGCCGTCCACACCCTGTGGACGGGCAGTCCCCGGACGGGCGAAGCGCATGGCCGTCGCCTTTAATGCCGATCGACCGCCATTGTCAGTGGGCCCTCTAGTAGTCGATCAGCATGACTGTCATGCTGTGAATGGCAAACGGGGAGGACGACAATGCACGACGATCATTACCGTCATCAGCAGAGAATGAACGACTACCACAACTGGCAGCGGGACCGGTCCTCCCGCTGGGATTCCGAGGACAGGCGGCGGCGCAACAGTGACGACCTGCACCGCAACTGGCAGCAGAACGGTTATCCCGGCTTCTGGGAGATCGTCGGCGGGCTGATCCTTTTCTTCGCCGCCATCGCGATCATGTCGGGACACTGATCCTCCAGGGGGCGGCCCGATTCGGGCACCGGCGGCGCTTTTTCTCTGAGACGAGCCTTTCGCCGCCCTGCTCTCCCGCGGCGAGGTGAAGGGAGCTCCGGGGGCTCGGCCCCTCCCGCGCTAAGTTGGACTTGCTGGTCCAGTTCGGGGAGGCGGGACGTGCGGAAGACGTTGACGGCGAAGGGCGCGGCGACCCGGCACCGGATCATCGAGGGCGCCGCCGAGGTGATGCGGGACAGGGGAGTCGCCTTCGCGACCCTCGAAGACGTCATGGCGCGCACCCGGGCCAGCAAGAGCCAGCTGTTCCACTACTTCCCCGCGGGCAAGGACGAGTTGCTGCTCGCGGTCGCGCGCTACGAAGCCGATCAGGTCCTGGACGACCAGCAGCCCTACCTGGGACGCCTGGACTCGTGGGAGGCGTGGCGGCGGTGGCGCGACGTGGTGGTCGAACGCTACGAGGCGCAGGGCGACCGGTGCCCCCTCGGCTCGCTGTTCCTCCAGGTCGGCCGGGCCACTCCCGGAGCGCGCGCCATCGTGGTCGAGCTGATGAACCAGTGGCAGGCGAGCCTGGCCGCCGGGATCCGCTCCCTGCAGGCCGCCGGACACCTGCCCGCCGGCGTGGACGCCGACCAGCGGGCGGCCGCGCTGCTGGCGGGCATCCAGGGCGGCGTGACGATCCTCCAGTCGACGGGCCGTTCCTCCCACCTGCGGGCCGCCCTCGACCAGGCGATCGACGACCTGCGCCGTCTCGCGCCCGCGTGATTGGACTTGCGGGTCCATTTTTCCCCTTGCAGAGTGGCGGGTGCCGCACGGGCCGACCGGCCCGAGCGGCACGAGCGAGCGGCACGGGTGGCCGAGGGGAGCACGTGATGAGCGGACGGCTGGAAGGCAAGCGGGCGCTGGTGACCGGATCGACCAGCAACATCGGGCGGGCGATCGCGGAGGCCTTCGCCGCAGAGGGCGCGCACGTGATCGTGTCCGGCCGCAGCGCCGGGCGGGGCCGGGAGGTCGTGGACGGCATCCGCGCACTGGGCGGCCGCGCCGACTTCGTGCAGGCCGACCTGGACGGCAGTGCCGAGGCCTCGCAGGCTCTGGCGCGCGAGGCGGCGTCGGTTCTCGGCGGCGGCATCGACGTCCTGGTCAACAACGCCGGGATCTACCCCGGTGACGGCACGGCGGCCACCGACGAGAAGACGTTCGACCGGGTCTACGCGGTCAACGTGAAGGCGCCGTTCTTCCTGACCGCGGCGGTCGCCCCCGCCATGGTCGAGGCCGGCGGCGGCGCGATCATCAACCTGGGGTCGTGGATCGCGCGCCTGGGCGTCCCCGTGGGGGCGCTCTACAGCTCCACCAAGGGCGCGATGGAGACCCTCACCCGGGCGTGGGCCGCGGAGTTCGGCCCGCACGGCGTCCGCGTGAACGCGATCTCTCCCGGCGTGATCCTCGAACCCGCGCCGGGCGAGCGGCACCCGGGCGAGGCCATGATGGTCGGTACTCCGGCCGGAGGCATGGGCAAACCGCAGGCCATCGCGCACGCCGCCGTCTACCTGGCCGCCGAGGAGGCCGCCTTCGTCCACGGCATCACCCTGGACGTGGACGGCGGCCGTACCACGACGGCCGTCATCGCCGCCTGACGCGATCGTTCCGCGCCACCCTGCGCGCGGCCGTCAGCCGGGTTCCGCTCCGCCGTACCGCGCGGACGTCCGCCACTCGAAGGCGACCAGCGCGAGGAGCAGCGCGCTCACGAGACCGAGCGCGGCGATCGCGGGCAGAAGCCGGGCAACGGGGATCAGCGGGAAGAACGCCACGGCGACCACCAGCGGGACCCCCGGAACGGAACGGACGGTGAGCCTGGCGAACGCCGCCCGCCCCAGCAGGAACACGGCGGCCCCCGCATACAGGGCGGTCAAGACGGGCCATTCCAGGGGCCGACCGTGGTCGGCGGTGTCGCCGGACAGTTCCGCCAGGACTTCGTGGGCGCCCAGGGCGATGTAGAGGGCACCGGCGATGAGCGGGAAGTGGACCATGGTGTAGGCGTCGCGGGCGATCTGGGCGCGGCGCAGGCCGGACGCGCGTTCGAGGGCGTCCTCGGCGGCGTCCGCCAGGCCCCGGAAGTACAGCAGCCACAGGCAGACGACGGCGACGAACCCGACCAGCGCGGCTAGGAGCACCATCGCATCGGCCACCGAGTCGCCCGCCCCGGCGCCGGCGGAGATCAGGGACTCGCCCAGCGCGATGATCAGCACCATGCGGTGCCGTTCGGCGAAGTGGCCGGCGCTGCGGACCGACCAGCCGCCCAGGCCGGAGGCGATCCGGCCCCCGCCGAAGTCGACGGCGAACGCGGCGGCCCACAGCACGGTCTGCCAGGCCCCCCCGAGCACCGCCCCCGCGAGGAGCGCGATCAGGGAGATCGTCTGTGGGATCGCGTCAAGGAGGAGCTGGTCGCGCAGCCTGCGGTCGCCCGCCACCGAGGACAGGTACAGGCCGAAGTAGACCGCCCGGACGACGCAGAAGGCCACCGCCAGGACGAGCGGCGCGTCGACCGTCCCGGCGTGGCGGCCGAAGGCGTCCGGCATGACCAGCGCGGCGACGAACAGGGCCGCCATGACCACCAGCATCCCGGTCCGGACCACCCCGCGGTCGGCGCGCACCCGGTTGCCGAGCCAGGCGTACGCCGCCCAGGACCACCAGAGCAGCAGGAACAGGATCAGCCCCCGCGCCAGGGACAGAGCGGACGGGGAATGCGCCATGAACGAGACGACCCGGGTGATCGCGAACACGAAGACGAGGTCGAAGAAGATCTCGAAGGAGGTCGCCCGATGGGATTCCGGCGTGATCGCCGGGCGCCGCCACGGGAGGTCTGCCACCGCCACAGGATACCGGTACGGAAACCGCGTCGCCGCTGGTCAGCGGGGCCTTCCCGAAACTGGGTATCACCTCACGAGCCGCGAAAGGAGGAACGACCCATGGCCAGGACATGGCTGATCACCGGGGCGTCGCGAGGACTCGGACGCCACCTCACCGAGGCCGTCCTCGACGCGGGTGACCACGTCGTCGCCACCGCCCGGCGTCCGGGACGACTGGACGACCTGGCGGCCCGGCACGGCGAGCGCATGCGGGCGGTCGCGCTCGACGTCACCGACCCCACCGCGGCCGCCCGCGCGGTGGAGGAGGCCACCGGCGCCTTCGGCCGCCTCGACGTCGTGGTCAACAACGCCGGCTACGCCAACAGCGCGCCGATCGAGGAGATGGCCGAGGACGACTTCCGCGCCCAGATCGAGACGAACCTCTTCGGCGTCGTCAACGTGACGCGGGCGGCGCTGCCCGTCCTGCGCGCGCAGCGCTCGGGGGTCTTCGTGCAGGTCTCCTCCATCGGCGGACGCGTGGGCGGCACCCCCGGAATGGGCGCCTACCAGACCGCGAAGTTCGCCGTCGAAGGCTTCTCCGAGGTGCTCGCCGCCGAGGTGGCGCCGTTCCGCGTGAAGGTCGTCATCGTCGAGCCGGGCGCATTCCGCACCGACTGGCAGGGCTCGTCCATGGAGCTCCATCCCGTCGGCCCCGACTATGAGGAGACGGTCGGCGCCGTCAACGCCTACCGGCAGGCCAACGACGGCACCCAGCAGGGCGACCCGGCCCGCGCCGCCAAGGCCATCATGGACGTCGTCGCCGCCGACGACCCGCCGCGCCGCCTCATCCTCGGCAGCGACGCACTGGCCCTGGCCCGCAAGTCCGCCGAGGCCCGCGCCGCCGAGGCCGAACAGTGGGCCGCCGTGACCGGCTCGACCGACTTCCCCTCGGACGAGCCCCAGTCATAGGGGGACAGCACCTGCGCCCTCAAGCGGTCGGGCGGCTGTTGGCAAAAGTCTCAGCGGGCGGGCTGCGGCAACAGATCGATGCGGCAGAAGGTCTTCGGTGTCAGTTGATGCGTTCCTCGAGATGGATGGTGACTTCGTCGCCGGGCCCTTTCGCGAGCAACTCGCGCACTTCGGCCTTGACCGGCAGCTTGTGTGTGCCGTCGCCCAGCGCCATGAAGGAGCTCCGGAACGGGTGGCCGTCGATCGTCCCTCGGACTTTGACGAGTCCGTGGGTGCCGAAGTACTCGGCCGATCCGGCCATCACGACATAGGTCCAGCCGCCCTTGTTCGGGCTCTTCTGCAGCGTCGCTGTGAACTCTTTGTCCAGTGCGGTCATGGTGTGCTCCTATCCGACGATCACCAGGATGTTGGCGTCAGGGTCTCGAAGGGTGAACATGGGCGGCACTCCAGGCCACTGAAGCAGGTCGTCCACGTCGACCCCCTGCTCCTTGAGATGTGCGTGGACGGCCGGGACGTCGCCGGCGTTGAGCCTGATCCCGGTGTTGACGCCGATGGACTCGCCGGGGACCAGCGCGATGCTGGTCACGGCTCCGTCCGGGGCGACGGTGATCCAGCGTCCGCCGATCTGCTCCAGCGGAACGTCCATCCGCTTCTCCAGCCCCAGGACGCCGACATAGAAATCGACGGCCTTGTCCTGGTCGCTGACGGGAACGGCAACCGTTTCGATACCGGTGATGCGGGCCATGTCGCGCTCAGTCATCTGTACTCTCCCCGGTGGTCGATTCACCTATGGAGACCAGCGGGCCCGGCAGAACTCATCGCTCCGGCCCCCTACCGTCCAAGATGAACCTCGCCGAAGTCGAACAGCGCGCATGCCTGGGCCCCGATGACCCACGTGTCATGCCCGGGCGGAAGCACGAACACATCCCCGGGTCCGGCTTCCTGCTCATCACCATCCCGCATGCGCATGCCCAGCCTGCCCTCGATGACATAGCCGGCGTGATGCAACTCGAACTCACGGCTGATCTCACCGGTCCGCCTCCGCGCCAAGCGCCGCCTTCACCAGCACGACGGCGTTGACAGGACTGTCGGCCTCGCACATCCAGATACCGCCCTGGACGAACCACCAGCGATCGCCGTCGTTCGCACGGCGACAGCACTCGACCTCCACGCCGCAGGCCTCCGGTTCCTTCGCCACACGCAACCGCAGAGCGGAGACGCTCTCGACCGCGAGCTTCTGACCTCGCAGCAGGTTCGCCAGCGTGGTCGTGAACTCCGCACCCTTCGAGTCCTCGCTGGAGCCGCCTGGAATCGACGCAGTCATGCCGCTGCCGCCACCTTCATCTGGTTCCTGATCAGGCGTGCCGCTCCGGCCAGGTCGTTCGCCGGTCCGATGAGTTCGCCGCTGTGGACGTGGTAGAGCCACCAGGCCCCATGCCTGCTGTAGCGGCACCCGATCGTCAGGGCGCCGCGTGCCGGCTCCACGGGGATCACGTTGAGGACGGCGAAACCCTCGATCACGGCGAACGCGGTCACCGCGTCGGTCCATGGGGCCAGAACGTCCGCGAGAAGGACGAGAAAAGTGATCCGCTCGCGTTGCGGTATCGCCATGGCGGGTCCGCGTGTTCGGCTCAGTTCGGGGAGTGGCGGCGGAAAGCGGTGTCCTTGGGAAGTCCGCTCGTGCGCTCCCACGGGGGTCACGCTCCGGGCGCCCGGCGGGAGCCGCCCGGGGGTCGTCGGTTGTTTTTCATGATCGGCCTCTTCTGGGTGCGGGGGCTGGTTGATCCTTTTGCTACGGCGATACGCGGAACGGGTGCCCTGTCCGGCTCGCCGTGATCACGGATTATCGTGTTCCACTCCCGTGCTGACTCTGAGTAGAGCACCATGAAAGCGTGGTCCGCAAGCAGTCGGATCGATTCTCTGTCGGGAATTTTCGCAGGTCAGAGACCTGTTGCGAGCCGAGTGAGGGGATGCTTTCATTCCGGGTGAAAGGCGGCCCCGAGATGCGAGATGGAGGTGATGTGAGTGTCGGAAGCAACCACGGGTTCGACCGTCCCCCGGCGGCAACTTGGCCGGTACCTCCGCGAACTCCGGACTAATGCGCGCTTAACCGTACATGTCGCGGCGAAAGCGCTCGAATGGTCCGAAGCAAAGATGTGGAGGATCGAGACCGGCCAAACGTCCCTGCGTTCTCACGACGTGGAGACCATGTGCCGCGTGTACGGCGCACCCGAGGAACTGAAGGTCGCCCTGATGGGCCTGGCCGCTTCGCAGGAGCTATGTGGCGTAAGAGCAGTCGCAGCAACTCTGAGCAGGAGTGCGTGGAGGTCGCCCAGTCGCCGCCCGCCATCGGCATCCGGGACAGCAAGAACCCCGAGGGCGGTCACCTCGCCCTCGACCTCCCCACGTTCACCCGCCTCCTCACTCACGCGAAGGTCGGCACCCTCGACCTCTAACAACCTCCAGTGGGGTCCCGGTGACCAAGCTCGCCGGAACCTTCTGCACGCGCGAGGCGCAGGGCTCACTGGTTGAGTGCGGGGGCGCCCGCCTGATCAGCCGACTTCGTCCAGCACCTCGCGCAGCTTGCGCGCGAAGGCCTCAGGCTGCCCGGCGTAGCCGAACTCGCCGCCGGCGAAGCCTCCGTGATGGCTCGGGAACACCGTCGCCCGCTGACCGAGCAGCTCGGCCATCGCCACGGCGGTGCGTCCGGTGAAGGTCTCCAGAGACTCCTCACCCACTGCGATCACGATCCGCGTCGGTGCCTCGGTCAGCGCGTCCAGATCGGGCTGGTAGGCGGTCACCGCCGACGACCGGTCGGACAGCAGCGGATCATCACGGGATCCGTCATCCTCGCTCGGCATCCCGAACGCGGCGGGGTCCGGAGCGGGCTGGGCGAAGTAGTCGTCGGTGAAGTCGCCCTGCCACGACGTCATGGCGATGAACGCCGCCATGCCGGCGCCGGACCCCTTGGTCTCATAGGCGTCCCGAACGCCGGCCCATGCGCGCTCGGCGGGTTTGGCGTCGGGGAGCACTCGCATGAGCGGCGGCTCGTGCGCCACCAGCGTCGTCAGGTCGTCGGGGTGTGCCGTCACGAGGGCGAGCGCGGTCACCGCACCGCCGCTGCTGGCGAACATCTCGACCGGGCCTGCGCCGAGCGCCTCGATGACCCCGTGCACGTCGGTGGCCTGGATCTGGGGCGCGTGGTCGACCCGTCCGTCCCTACGCGTGCTGCGGCCGATGCCGCGCGGATCGTAGGTGATCACGGTGCGCTCGGAAAAGAGCGACGCCAACGTATCGAACCCGCTCGCCCCCATGGGTTGGCCGATCATGAACAACGGCGGGCGTCCGTCGGCGGTCGGCAGCGGACCATGAACGTCGTAGACGAGGCTGACCTCGGGAGTCTGGAGCATCTGCTCAGTCATAACCGTACTGACCGCCCCCGATTCGAAACCTCATCGGTCCCTGTCGCGGGGCGGTGGGGCGGTGGGCGTGGGTGGGGGGTGGTGGCCGTATGAGGTCAGGGGGTGGATGTTCTGATCTTGCCAGCAAATACTGGCGTTGATATTCGTTCGTTCGAGGAGGCACTGTGGATCGAAGCCCGCTGAATCCTCTGCTGTCGCGTCGCGTCTTCGGGCTGGGTGGGGCCGCGATGGTGGGGGCCGCTGTCGGTGGGGCGCTGGGCGGGGTGGCGCACGCCGCCGGTCCGCCGTCGGGGGAGTGGGTCGATGTGCCCGTTCCGCCGTTGGCGGGGCGGAGCCATCTGCTCGGTCTCGCTGCGCCGGATCCGTGGCATGTCTTCGCAGGCGGTACGGAGAACGCGTTCGAGCCGGAATCGCGTGCCGTCATGCTGCATCGGTCGCCGCGTGGTTGGGCGCGCGTCGCGATGCCTGAGGGGCTGGTCGTCGTCAACGACGTCCGCGCCTGGCACGCCGCAGACGTGTGGGCCCTCGCCGCGGGCCAGAACGCCCAGGAGCGCACCGACCTGCTGCACTGGAACGGACGCCGCTGGACGACGGTGGCAGGCCCCGCCGGCGAACTGCTCCAGGCCATCGACGTCGACCGGACCGGCGGGCTGTGGGCGACCGGGATCGGTGGGGACGCCACGACGGTGTCGGTGCGGCGGCATGGTCAGTGGACGAACGCGCTCACCCTTCCGCAGCCCTCCGGGCTCAACGCCATCGCCGCCGGGAGCGCCTCGGACGTCTGGGTCGGGGGATATGGCGAGTCGCAGACCGGTCCCACGCCGCTGTGGCACTTCGACGGCACGGACTGGACGCGTACCCCATGGGGCTCGGAATGGGCCCACTGGATCCTGCAGATCGAGTACGTCGCCCCAAACGACGTCTGGTTCTACGCCCTCGAACAGCATCCGTTGTTCCCGCCGCCGACGCTGCACCACTGGAACGGCTCCGGGTTCACCGTGCACAAGCTCCCGAGCCCGTCCGCCTCGGCCGGCGAGGTGCACCCGATGTCCACGGTCGGCTTCCTCGGCTCGATCGCCGCCGACGGGCGGGGCGGCGTCTGGGTGTCCAGCCCGTTCGACCCCGCGCACCTGCTGCACTTCGACGGCGCGTCCTGGACCCGTGTCACGCCGCCCGTCGGGGTGACCGCGTACTCGATGACCCGCGTCCCGCACACCACCACCGTCTGGGCCGGTACCCAGGTCGGCACGGTCTGGCGGCATTCCTGACGCCCCGCCGCCCGCGCGCCGACCGGGACTGGTTAGCTTGATCAATGGTCTCTGACGACGATGCGATCGACTACGCGGACGTGGCCCGCGAGCTCGCGAGCATGCTCCATGGCTATCCCAACGGCGACCCCTACGAGCTGCTCGGCTGGATCGCCGCCGAGGTGAGGTCCGACCCGGGCACCCGGGCCGGACGGGCGATGACCGCCGCGCTCTGGGCGAGCCGCTGGTACGTCAAGTGGCAGGTCACCGATCCCGCCCTGGTCGACGACCTGATCGAGGCCGCCGGACGTGCCGGGACGGTGCTGGAGGCCGCGGGCTGTACGGCGCCCGGGGAGCACGAGCACCCGCAGGTCGACGACGACCCCGAGGCGATGGGCGACGTCGTGGCGCGCATCGGGAATCCGGAGGAGTGGTTCGCCGCCGACCCGGACCGCGACCCGGACGACGAGGACGTCGAGGCCTACGCCTGCCCCCGCTTCCTCGCGGAGCTGGCCGCCGAGGCCGAAGAGGCCCTCAGGGACGCGCGGGCGGAGCGCTTCGAGGCCCGGGACACCGCGCACCTGGACGAGCGCTTCCTGACCGGGGAGGGCCGCGCCGACCTCGACGCGGTGATGACCGACATCGAGCTGCAGAAGTACAGCAGCATCGATCCCACGGCCGAGTCGGCGGCGCTGTGGGCGGCGCGCCGGCTGCTCGGCGACGCGCGTCCCGGGGAACGGGCGTCGCTGGCACTGGCCGTGAGTTACCTGGCGCAGCGCTGCGCCGGGGGAGCCGCCGCCCCCGGCGTGGTCGCCCTCTACCGCGAGGGCCTGCAGACGTTCGATCTCTCGGCGCTCGACCGGCCGTGCCCGCACCCGGAGGCGCATCCCAGGATCAAGCTCCGCGACCTGCCTCGCCTCGCTCGGGCGCTGGCGCCGGACTCCGCGCCGGTGGACGACCGCGAAGGATGTCCCCGGCGCATCGCCGCTCATGTCAGGGAGATCATCGACTACACGGGCGGGTACCTGGGTGTTGAAGACGCTCCGGCGGAGGTCTCGGCTTAGGCGGCGACGGCTGACGAAGCTCGGGTCAGCTGTTGAGGGAGGACGCTCGCCGCCGCGGCCTGCGCGAGGGGGCGGCGGCGTGGGAGTTCCCGCGCTGGGAGCCGGAGGCGGCGGGACGCGGCTTGCGGGCCGGGGCGGTGTTCGGGGCGGCGGCGGCGCGGGCCGGCGGGCGGGCGCCGGTGATGCGGGCGAGGTCGGCATCGCCGGGGCGCACGCGGGCGGAACGGGGGGTGATGCCCGCCTTGGCCATCATGTCGTCCATCTCGCGGCGCTGCTCCGGCAGGACGAGGGTGACCACGGTTCCGGCGTTCCCGGCGCGGGCGGTGCGGCCGCCGCGGTGGAGGTAGTCCTTGTGGTCGGCGGGCGGATCGACGTTGACGACCAGATCGAGCTCGTCGATGTGGATGCCGCGGGCGGCGACGTTGGTGGCGACCAGCACGGTGACGTCCTTGCGGTGGAAGCCGTCCAGCGCGCGGTTGCGCTGCGACTGCGTCTTGCCGCCGTGCATCGCGGCGGCGCTGATCCCGCGGGCGGTCAGCTTGCGGACGAGGCGGTCCGCGGCGTGCTTCTTGCCGACGAACATGATGACGCGGCTCTCGCGGGCCGCGATGTGCACGGTCGTCTCGTGCTTGTCGGTGTCGGTGACGTGCAGCAGGTGGTGCTCCATGGCGGTGACCGCGCCGGCCGGCGGGTCGACCGAGTGGGTGACCGGGTCGCTGAGGAACCGGCGGACGAGCCGGTCGACGCCGCCGTCGAGCGTGGCCGAGAACAGCATCCGCTGCCCGTCGGGCGGCGTCTGCTCCAGGAGCCGGGTGACCTGCGGCAGGAAGCCGAGGTCGGTCATCTGGTCGGCCTCGTCCAGCACCGTGATCCGCACGTCGCCGAGCCGGCAGTCACCGCGCTCGATCAGGTCGGCGAGCCGCCCGGGCGTGGCGATGAGGACGTCGACGCCCCGTGCGAGCGCGTTCGCCTGGCGCGCGATCGGCAGGCCGCCGACCACGGTGGTCATCCGCAGGTCCACGGCGTCCGCGTACGGTTCGAGCGCGCCGGTGACCTGCTGGGCGAGCTCCCGGGTGGGGACCAGGACCAGGGCGAGGGGACGGCGGGGCTGGGCGCGGTGCCCGGCGGTGCGGGCGAGGAGCGCGAGGCCGAACGTGAGCGTCTTGCCCGACCCGGTGCGTCCCCGGCCGAGGACGTCCCGTCCTGCGAGGGCGTTCGGGAGGGCGGCGGCCTGGATGGGGAACGGCGCGGTCACGCCCTGGCGGCCCAGCGTCTCCAGGAGCGGGGCCGGCAACGGCAGTTCGGCGAACGACGCGACGGCGGGCGCCGCCGGCGTGGCCTGGACCGCGGCCGGAGGCGTGGCCTTGGCGTCGGGCCTTCGCCCGTCCGCCGGACGGCGGGCGGGACGAGGCCGGGAACCTCGGCCGCTCGATCGGGGGGCGCGGGGCATGGTGAAGCCTTCCTTGAGAGCGGTGCGTGTCAGGGAAGTGCTCCGTCATGCGGCAACGCGGACTCGGCAGGAGTCCGGGTGGAGGATTCTCAAGAACGAACCGGGAGCGGTCCAGCGGGGGTTTCCGCCGTGGACCGGGAGAGACGAGGGGCGCGGATCAGGTGCCCGAACAGCATTGCGGTGCGCGGCCCTCGGGACCGCGCACCGCCTACGCCGAGATCAGGCGGGAACGATGTTCTCCGCCTGCAGGCCCTTCTGGCCCTGGGTGATGTCGAACGTCACCTTCTGGCCTTCCTGGAGCTCACGGAAGCCCTGGGCCGCGATGTTGGAGTAGTGGGCGAAGACGTCGGCGCCGCCGCCGTCCTGCTCGATGAAGCCGAAGCCCTTTTCCGCGTTGAACCACTTGACGGTACCGGTGGCCATGATCGTCTCCTTCAGGGTGTGCCCCGTCCGCACACCGTGTGCGGACGAAGACGCCGCGATGGCCCATCCGGAAGATCCAGAAAAAACAAAAGTGCGCCTGAGGTCAGATCCAACAGGCGCACGCACATGTCTATGGGAACCGCAACTGGGAACTACGGTACCACAGGATTCGCCGGGCGGATCAGGGGGGCGCCTGTCGCGAGAATTTACCAGCCGGTCCGCGAGAAGGCTTCAGGGAACCGCCCGGTACGCGCATAATGAGGTAATGAAACCCACCGGCCCCGCCCGACGGCGACACCTGCCCACCAGCCCCTTCAAACCCCCGCCCGCCGCTCCGCCGGCCAAGGAGTTCACCCTCGACGACCAGGTCACGCACGACAAGTACGGGCTCGGGCGCGTCCTGGAGGTCGAGCCGGGCAACGCAGTCCTGGTCGACTTCGGGACACGGAAAGTAAAGATCCTCTCACCGTTCACGAAGCTTTTCAGGCTCTGAAAGACCGCCGGGGACCCGGCGCGGCACAGCCCGAATCCACGGGGCGGGCGAGCGCCGCCGGCCGGGCCCGGACAGGCCCCCGGAGGCCGATCCCCTAGCGGCGAAGGCGCCGCGGCCGCGTCGGAGTCAGCCCGACGACTGCGGTCGCAGGGTCGATTCGGCGACTCCCGGCGAGGTGCCCGGATGGCGGGCCCCGGCCACCTCGATCAGCCGGGCGGCCATGTCGGAGAACAGGAGCATCTGGCGCGCGGTCGCCGGGCCGAAGGGCTCCGCTCCGACCCGTCCGAGGACGGCGAGCACTCCCCGGGTGGCCTCCCCCGTCTCCAGCGGCAGGATCAGGATGGGACCGGCCGGAAGGCCGGTGAGCGTCTGGTCGGCGGCGATCCGCGCGGACACGGCCCGGCGCGATGTGAACGCCCGGCCGAGCATGGACCGGCCCCGCCGCACCGTCAGCCCGCGTATCCGGTCGCCGCCGGGGCCGTCCGCGACCTCGACCCGCAGCGTGTTGCCGTCCTCGCCGGGCAGGGCGACGAACGCCAGCGGGACGTGCGCCAGTTCCCGGGCGTGCGCCGCCACGAGGGCCAGCATGCCCGGCACGTCGGTCCCCTCCAGGACCACCGCGCTCATCAGCTCGAACGTGGCCGCGAGGCGCCGACGGTCCGCATCGCTCGGTGCGGCTCCGGCGGCGCCCCACCCGATCGATCCCGGGTCGCCCGTCATGTCGTCATCCCGTCCTCCCGCTCCGTCCGGGCCGGGCCGCGTGCTCAGGCCGCGGCCGATCGGATGTGCGCGGCATCGACGGTGGGGCGGACGGCGAAGATCCGGGCCAGGCCGCTGACCCGCAGGAGCCTGACCATGTGCGGGCGGGGAGCGGCGAGGACGAGCGTGACGCCCTCCGGTTCCGCGACGCGGCGGGCGCCGGTGAGCAGGGCAAGCCCGGCCGCGTCACAGAACGTCACCTCGGACAGGTCGATGACCACGAGGGGACCCGCGTCCCGCAGTGCGGTCTCCAGGGGCCCGCGCAGGGACGGCGCGGAGGCGATGTCGAGATCGCCGGTGATGGTGATGACGGTGTGTTCCGTGAGCGCTTCGCGGCGCAGCCCGGCCTCGGGGGAGGCGGTGCCTGCGGTATGCATCTGGGGCTCCGATCAGGAGTGTGCGTGTGGCCGGGACCGCTCAAAGACCCGTGGACGCCGCACCGCGGCCCTGGCGGGCGGCAGGGCCGGCGCCGAGAACGGGCGTCCGCGTTCGAGAGGGACGGTGGAGCGGCGTCATGCGCGCCGGCCTGTCTGGCCTCAGGGAGACCGATCATCGGAAACCAGGGGGACGCCGGCTTGGCCGCCCGCATCGAGAACCCCTAGTTCACCCAGAGTCTACGCCCTCCGGCCCGACCCCGCCGGAGTCCGGCGACCGCTCCTCTCGCCGGCCGGCGACCGGGGCGGCGGGGCCGGGCGGCACCTCGCTGATCAGCTGCGACGCCGGTGGGGCCGCGTCCGCGAGCCTCGATGAGGGCGTGGAGCGTACGGGAGGGGGATGCCGGGCGTACGGGGCCCTCGATCCGGGCAGGGGACGCTCATGAGCGAAGTGTGGATCTCCGCCGCCGAGGGTGACGACCTGATCCGTGCCGACGCGATCGTGATCCTCCGCATGGACAGGACGGGCCGGTTGACCGTGCAGCTCCGGGACGAGGCGAAGGTCAGCGTGACGCTCCTGGAAGGCACGCCGGGCGGAACCCGCCCGCCCGCCGACTTCCACCGCCAGTTGATCCGGCTGGTCGCCGAGCTGGCGGACTCCAGCGGTACGCAACTGGTCCGCGCTCGGCATGAGAACGGCGCGTGGCGCTGGACGAGCGAGAGCCTCTAGGTCTCCCGCCCCTGCGCGCGGGTAGTAGGGGCGGAGCCTTTCCGCAGGGTGCGGGGTCACAGCGGCGGACTCTCAGGGCCGGCGGCCCCGGCCTGCCCTCTGCCTGTCGGCGGTGGCCGGGGCACTCTCGGCCGGCGAGGAGAACCAAGACCTGTGATCTACGAAACTCTGTAGTGATCGGAGTAGATTTTCGGATCGGCACCGGGTAGTGTTCCTTCCATCGAAGAGAGACGAATCCATGAGAAGCGGCAGAGGACGAACTGCCGGAGGTATGGATGACGCCGGCCGGGCGTGCCGGGGCCAGCGCAGTGCAAGGGGCCTCGGCAGCCGGTCGGACCGGTGGCGGGAAAGTCACCGTCAGTAGTGGAGAACAAGAAGTACGCAGTACTGGAACACGTAGTACAGGTAGTGATGTCGAGGAAAGGAGAGATCGGCGCCATCGGGATCGCCCGCAGCAGGCTCCAGTCACGCCGCGCGGGTACCGCAGTTCCCCGGATTGGACGGTGGTCTACGGTCACGCATACGCGATCCCCGCGTCGCCGCCCGCAGTCGGGCGGCCTACGCGGAAGACCGGCTCATCAGAGCCGGTAGGTGGTGTTGTACCTCTGGGCCCCGGCGCCGCAGTATGGCGCCGGGGCCCCCTGCCGTCGCCGCCTGCCGATGCCACGGCAGTACGGAAGGTTTTGTGAAAGCACCCCACATGGCCCAGACCAGCGACCAGCCCGACCAGCCCGACCAGCAGCGACCGCAGGCGGCCGCGCAAGACGACTCCGCCGCGCTCGAAGGCAAGTTCGACGACGAGGACTATCCGGCCTACAGCATGGGCCGCGCCGCCGAGATGCTGGGCGTGACCCCGGCGTTCCTGCGCAGCCTGGACACCTCCCGGCTGATCGTTCCGCAGCGCTCGTCCGGCGGGCATCGGCGCTACTCCCGCTACCAGCTGCGCCTGGCGCAGCGCGCCCGCGATCTGGTCGACCAGGGCACCGCCCTGGAGGCGGCCTGCCGCATCATCATCCTCGAGGACCAACTCGCCGAGGCCCAACGCATCAACACCCGACTGCGGCAGGACCGTTCGGAAGGCGGGACGTCCCGTCCGCCTGGTCAGTGAAGGCGCCCGCCGAGATCCGGCCCTTCTTGTGCGGGTGTCAGGGGAGGCGGGTGAAGCGGTGGGCGGCATAAGACAGGGCGGCTGTCGTCAGGGCGGCCATCAGGGCGCATTCGAGGAGGAGCGGCGGGTGCCAGGAGCCCAGGGCCAGCGGTTGGAACAGGTGGTGCGGGGCGTCCGGTAGGTAGGCCGTGATGGTGCGGCGCATCACGTCGACGGCGTAGGTCAGCGGGTTCGCCAGTGCCAGGGCCTTCATCCAGACGGGCATCGCGCTCAGCGGGAAGAACGCGCCGGACAGGAACACCATCGGGGCCATGATCACGGTCAGGACGGTGCCGAAGGTCTGCGGGCGGCGCAGGATGGTCGACAGCAGGACGCTCAGGACGGTCATGGCCAGTGAGACCAGGACCAGTTCGCCCAGCAGCAGGGCGATCAGGACGCCGTCGAGGGGAACGCCGACCGGGGCGGCGGTGGCGAGGAGGATGGCGGCCTGGCAGGTGGCCACCGTGGTGCCGCCGAGGCATTTGCCGATCAGCAGGGACGCGCGGCTGACGGGGCCCGCGAGCATCTCGCGCAGGAAGCCGCCCTGCCGGTCCCACATGATCGAGGTGCCGGTGGCGAGCGCGGGTCCCTGCGCGGCCGTCACCAGCGCGCCCGAGAAGAGGAAGAGCTGGTAGGCGTCACCGTTGGGCCCGGGCATCAGGTTCGACAGGCCGGTGCCGAGGATGAACAGGAAGATCAGCGGCTGCACGAGGGAGATGGCGGCTCCGACGCGGTCCCGCCGGAAGTGCAGCATCTCGCGCCGCCACACCATCCCCATGGCGCGCAGTTCGGCCCGGAGCCCACCCTTGCCCGGCTCGGACGCCGACGGGACCCGCATCGGGCAGGCGGACGGCTCGGGTGGGGACTCGTCGCGGATCCGGTGCCCGGTGTGGTGCAGGAAGACGTCGTCCAGGCTGGGTGGGGTGACCCGCGCCTCGTACACGGGGACGTCGAGCTCGGTGAGCAGCCGGGGCAGCACCCGTGCCCCCTCGGGGACCTGGAAACGAAGCCCGTGGCGGTCGCGGGTCACCTCCAGGCCGAGGCGCTCGGCGATCAGCTGCGCCGCGGTCGCGTCGTCGCCGGTGCGCAGCTCCACCCGGTCGGCGCCGAGGACCGACTTCAGCTCGGCGGGGCTGCCCTGCGCGACGATCCGGCCCGCGTCGATGATCGCGATGCGGTCGCACTGCTCGGCCTCTTCGAGGTGGTGGGTGGTCAGGAAGAGGGTGACGGACTCGGTCTCGCACACGTGCCGCAGGTGGCGCCAGACCTGGGCGCGGGCGTTCGGGTCGAGCCCGATCGTCGGCTCGTCCAGGAAGAGGATCTGCGGGCGGTGCAGCAGCGCGCGGGCGATCTCCAGGCGGCGGCGCATTCCGCCGGAGAAGGTGTGCACGACGCGGTCGCGGCAGCCGGTCAGCCCGACCAGGGCGAGCGTCTCCTCGATGCGCGCCACCACCTGGCCGGACGGGACGTTGTACAGGTCGGCGTGGAACCTCAGGTTCTCGGCCGCGGTCAGCTGGACGTCCAGGGTGGACTCCTGGAAGATCAGCCCGATGCGGCGGCGTGCCGCGGCGGCGTCGGTCCGCGTGTCGTGGCCGGCGATCTCGATCCGGCCGGACGTCGGGACCGCCAGCGTGCACAGCATCGCGATCGTGGTGGTCTTGCCCGCCCCGTTGGGCCCGAGGAATCCGAAGCTCTCGCCGGGCGGGATCGTCAGGTCGAGCCCGGCCACCGCCTCGACGCCGGGGTACCGCTTGCGCAGCCCGACCGCCCTGATCGCGGGCGTCGCCCCGGCGGGTGCGACCGCGCCGGGCCCGGCGGGCGCGGCGGTGGCGGGACGCGCCGTCACGACCGGCCCGCGATGGCGCTGAGCCAGGTGTCGGGGACGTGGCAGCCGAAGCTCCACCGGTGCCGGGGGGTGGGGTTGACGATGCAGTGCCAGAACAGCCGGTCCGGGTCCTGCTCCACCTTGAAGAAGCGCGCCAGTTTCGGGCGTTCCCGCAGGGTGACCAGCTCGTCGGTCTCCGGGTGCTGGTACCGGAAGAACGAGGTGTGCTCGGCGTCGGGGAACCCCTCGTCGAAGTCGATCAGGTACATGCGCCAGCCCGGCTGGTCCTCGTTGGTGTGCCACAGCCGGTAGCTGGACGGCGGGTACCACAGGTTGCCGGACAGCCGGACCTCGCCGCCGAAGACCTTCTCCAGCGCGTCGACCAGCCGGATCTTGGCCGCGTAGTAGGCCGGGTAGTCCGCGTGGTCGGTGTGGGAGTCCAGGTTGACGAGGTGGAAGTCGCGCCTGCGCCGGGTGGCCGGCGCCGCGCGCCACCGGTGGTACTCCGCGCCGTTCGGGGCCAGCGACGTGGAGCGCAGGTCGTCCGCGCGGAACTCGGCGTCGAACTCGGCGAGGTCGACCGTGGACGGCTTGATCTTCAGCGCCGGCAGTTCGTCGAGGACGGCGTCGAATCCGGGAAGGTCCGCCATGTCGTACTCGTAGTGGTAGAACGCGGTCGGTTCGGCCACGGCGGGCGCGGGCGCCTTCGGGCCGGACGCCGCCTTCTCGGACGCCGCTCCGGGCGCGGCCTCGGAGAAGTCCGGCGAGGACGACGCAGCCGCGAGGTCCCGGGCGTCGAACAGGTAGCCGTGCGCCCGGCCGAGGCGGATCATCTCCGCGACCGCGGTCATGGCCTTCATCTGCTGCCTGATCCCGGTGTCGCGGAGGGCGTACCGCAGGAACGCCGCGCAGGATTCGACGGACATGGGGGAGATCACTCCTCAGATCGACGCGGGCGGAGGGTCCAGGAGGAGCGCCGAGGGGACCCGCTCCGGATGGGCCAGCCGCAGGAAGTGCATTCCGAAGCCGGACATGCCGAGCATCAGCCCGGGGAAGAACCCGGTGGCGGACGCGGGCGGAGCGTCCTCCAGGTTGCGCCACTGCGCCTGCACCTGGACGTTGGCCTCCAGGCGGAACGCGGGCTCGTCCGCCAGCAGCGCGAACCGCAGGAACAGTTCGGCGTTGCCGGACCGGCCATGGCACAGCGAGTCGTTCATCAGGCGCGGGAAGTTGCGCATCGTCGCCGTCAGCGCGCTCCTGGCCTCGGTCAGGACCGCGTCGTCGTCCTTGCCGAGCGCCGCCCAGCTCTGGATGCGGCTCAGCCCGATGCCCGCCGCGCCGTTGCACCAGGCATTGGCGTAGTGGCGTCCCTCCCAGAGCATCCCGCCGGGGAACTCGCGCAGGTCGTACCAGTCCTGCGCGCTCTGGTCGAAGTGGAGGGCCTCGTAGGCGAAGGCCCGCCGTCCGGCCGAGACGTACTCGGCGCGGTCGGTGAGCCGGCCCAGCGTGATCAGTGCCCAGCCGACGCCGCCGGCGCCGTGGGACAGCCCGGTCAGGTTGGCTCCGGAGGCACCGAGGTCGGAGCCGGGCCAGGACAGGGCGTCGCCCTCGGCCTCCGCGCGGCACAGCAGATGCGCGGCGCAGTGGTGCGCCTGCTCCAGGCCCCGTCCGTCCGCGACGCCGGCCAGGCCGATCATCACCGGGATGAGCCCGGCGGCGCCGTGGAAGACGTCCAGGTGGCGGTCGCCGTCGATGCGTCCGGCCAGCTCGTCGCCCAGTTCGAGGGCGCGGTCGAGCAGGGCGCGCTCGCCCCAGAGGCGGTACAGGTGCGTGAGGACGTAGATCATGCCGCCGAGCCCCGTGAAGGCCCCGATGCGCTGCCGTTCCCAGGTGGCGACGGCGTGGTCCAGCGCCCGCCGAGCCGCCGCACGGAACTCGGGACGCGGGTCGAGGGCGTCGAGGTAGGCCAGGAACAGGGCGATGCCGCCCGAGCCGTTGTAGAGGTCGCCTTCGATGTCGACCTCGTTCCGCCCGTCGGGGGTGATCACGAAGGACGTCCAGGGGGCGGGCGCGTCCGGTGCGCGGAGCATCGCGCAGAGCTGCTCCCCGAGCGCGGCCGCGCGCTCGACGCACGTCTCGGCGAAGTCGGCGCTCGTGACGTCGCCGCCGGACAGCCCGGCGGCGATGTACTGGCGCTGCTGCGCGCGGTTCCGCGTGGAGAGGCCCCTGATCCGGGACGCGGCGTGGTCGAGCGGGCTCGTCTCCAGATCCGCCCCGACCCGGGACACGTGGTCGTGGACGAGCGCGGTGTCGCCCGCCTCGACGCTGAACAGCGGGACGTCCCGGCGCCACATCGACGCGACCTCCCAGTCGGGAAGGGCCGCGTCCTGGTCCCACTTGCGCGGGAAGGTGCGGACGGTCTCGATCAGCAGGTCGGCCTCCAGCGGCTCCAGCAGGCACCGCGGGTGCAGGGCCGCCGCGAGCAGCTGCGAGTAGACCTGGGTGCTCCAGTTGACGAAGCGGACGCCCGAGCCGGAGAACAGCTCGCGGACGCAGGCGATCGCCTCGTCGGGCCGCCGCCGGAACCACTCGTAGACCCGGTCGAAACCGGTCCCGATGGCGTCGACGAACTCCTCGGCGTGCGTCAGCTCCTCGCCGACGAAGATCCGGTTGGCGGCCCCCGGGTCGACCCGCACTCCTTCGCGGTAGCTGACGGACGACGCGAAGGACTGCAGGCGGTCGACCTGCGGCACCGGCATCGGCATCTCGTAACCGCCGCCGCCGGTGTACCCGCTGATCCGCATCTCGCCCTCGGGCGCCGCGCCGCTCCTCGGCCACTCGATCAGTCCGGTCCTGAAGACCGAGTCCATCAGCGTCCCCGACGGGCGCGGCCACCCCTTGGGCAGGGCTCCGAGCACCGTCTCGCAGTCGCAGATGAAGGCGTGGCCGTCCGCGATGAGGACGTTCTCGAAGTGCAGGTCGCCGCCGCCCAGCACATAGAAGATCGCCAGGTAGCCGCCGAGTTCGGCGTAGACGCGCTCGGCCTCCTCCCGGGTGGCGACCCGGTTGCGTCCCGGCGGGATCAGCGCCTCGAAGCCGTAGCCGTCCCTCCGGAGCACGGCCCGCTCGGCATAGTCGAGGACGCCGTCGTCGCGCAGCCGCGCCAGCAGCCCCTGGAACCCGGCCTCGCCCTCCAGGCCGCGGGGCTTGTAGACCACGGACTCCTGTGCGCCGTCCGCGAGCTCGACCTCGACGATCGCGACGCTGCGGCCCCCGGCGTGGTGGTCGGAACGGCCGAGCCGCGCGGTGCGCACCGCCGCGACGGGCCGCCCGAAGAACGACGCGGACAGCTCGGCGGCGTCGTCGCGGAGCCTGCCGACCATCTGGGCGCCGTGCTCGGCCAGCTGCCCGGTCGTCTGGGCGAGCCAGCGGCCGAGCAGGGGGAACTCCAGGTAGAAGCGGTGATAGGCGTCGGTGTCGGCGAACGTCTTGTCGAGGTAGGCGAGGTAGTCGTCGTGGGTCGCGCTCGCCGGGTCGATCCCGTGCAGCCGGCAGTGCACCTTCGCGTCGGTCTCCACCGCCCAGGCCAGCGCCAGCTCGAACCGGTCGAGCAGGTAGGCCTGGAAGTCGGCCACCAGCCGGGAGTCGACGCGGACCGCGGGCCCGCCGCCGTCGATCGCGGTGGTCAGCCGGCGGCCGAGCTCCACCAGGAAGGGCTCGCAGGCGGTGGCGAGCCGGCCGTGGTAGACCTCGTCCGAACGCCAGTCCGCCGCCGCGAACGCCTCGTCGCCGGGGTCGAACCCGTCCAGCGTCTCCCGGTAGACCGGCAGCCAGCCTCGGTGGAGGTCCGCCAGCATCCGGCCCAGACGGCCTTCGGGGTCGGTGAGGCCGAGCTCGTGCGCGCGATAGGCCCGCAGGGTCTCGCGCAGCGACTCTTCCGTGTGCCGCTCCGACCGGGGGCTGGTCTCCGCGCCGAACTTGGCGGCCAGCTTGGCGGCCAGCCGGTCGATCCTCCAGGCGTCGAAGGCCTCCAGCGGCTCCGCGCCGGACGGCGGGCCGAGGGCGGACACGATCTGGATCCGCTCGGACAGGTTCGCGGCCCGGGCCGCGAGGTCCACGGGAAAGGTCGGCTTCACGCGGGCGGGCTCCTCGCCTGTGGGACAGTCTCGCCTGTCGGGGAAGGTCGGAGGTGATGGGCCGATGGCTTCGGCCCATCGGTGTTTCCGCGCGCCCGGCGCGAGGCCGGGCGCTAACGCGGAGGCGCTACTTGGTGCTGCCGTCGCACGCGAAGGTGAACGGCCCCGAGCTGCACGTGGACGCGCAGGCGTAGGCGTCCACGGCGGCGACGCCCTCGGTCCAGTAGCCCAGCGAGGCGGTGTCGGGCTGCGCGACGGCGGCGGGGACGGCGGCGGCGGGCACACCGAACCGTCCCGCTCCGGCGAGCAGCTCCGTGCGGACGTCGGCGTCGGCGGCGGCGTGCCGCAGGATCGTGCTGGGTGACATTTCTTCCTCCTGGTTCGTTGCTGTTCACTCGACCGTTCGAGGCGCCAGCCTGATGCCGAGTCTGCGCTCGGCCTCCTGGAGCTCTTCGACGGCGATGTCCATGCTCGGCTTGTCGTTCTGCCAGTCGATCAACTCCCTTTCCTCGGGGGAAATGCCGACCCGAGTCCAGAAGAACTCGAGCCAGGTCTTGGTGGCCTGCGGGTGGAGATCGTGAATCGGCTCGACACCGTCCGGGAACTCCTCGTTGCGGACGTCGAGCGCGAGCCTGAGCATCTCGCGCGCCTTTCCGTCCGGCGGCAGCACCGAGCACAGGACCATCAGGAACTGGATCTGGCGGACGGTCTCGATGCCCTTGTGCTTCGTCAGGTCGCTGGGTGGCTTCGGGCCAGACCTCACGGCTCACCTCCTTGCGCTCCCGGCCGCCGGCGCGCCATTCTTCGTCGCGATTCGGCAGCCCGCGGGACGGACATCAGGAAACTCTGCGTACGCAATCTTTCACGCAGAGTGACCATAACAAGGAGCGCCGGGCCGGTCAATGGAAGAAAGCCGGCGCACCGACCCGTCGATATCGGGAGAACGAAGCAATTCGACGACCGATTGAAGCCTTCTCGCCCGCTATGCGAGTACCCCACCTGACCGCCACGGCCAGCTTTCAGTTCCCCCCGGGCACCCTTCCGCATCCCGGTACCTCGTCCATCGGGGAGGTCCACCGGCGGCGCGCACACCCGATCGGCGGAATGGAGGAAAGTCCGCCGCCTCCGGAGCGATGGGGGCGACCGTCAGCGCGACTGCCCCCTGATGTGTCATCACGGCGCGCGTCCCCGCGCGGCCCTTCCGGATCAGTCGCGCGGAGTGGCCGCGGAGAGGCTCGCGGCGGTGTCGGCGAGGGCGCTGATGGCGGCGTTCTGGCGGGCGGTGACCCAGATGAGGCCGATCGGGATATCGGGCAGATCGCGGATGGCGATGAGGTCGAGGTCGTGGCGGTGGGCCAGGAGGGGGGTGAAGATGTCGGCGCTCAGGTGGACGATGTGGCCCCGCGCGGCCGCGGCCACCGCCGCGCCGTAGGCGTCGCCTTCACCGAGGTCGTAGGTGCGGTGGATCGGTTCGCCCAAGGGGGTCGCGGGCGGCACGAAGTGGTCGAAGAGAGCGCGGGGGAGCCGGGGCGGTCGTGCCACCGTCCTGCGGCCCGCGAGGTCTTCGATCGACAGCGACGGCCTGCCCGCCAGTGGGTCGCCGGCCGCGACGACCAGGACCCGGGCGGTGTGATGGATCGCCGGGCCCGTGGTCAGGTCGGGTTCTTCGAGAGGGTCGACGATGAGATAGGAGATCAGGACGTCGACCTCGTCGCGGCGGAGCGGTTCATAGGGATCGACGTACGGGACGTTCGTCAGGGATATCTGGATTCCGGGGTGGCGGGCCTCATGCGCGCGGACCAGGCGGCTGAGCGGCTCCCCGCCAACGGAGAGAAAGAAACCAATGCGGAGCGGCTGCGCCGTGTCGCGGGCTCGGGCGCGGGCATTCTGCAGGGCCTCCGTCAGAAGACGGTAAGCGGGCTCGGCCTCATGGCGAAATCGGCGGCCCAAAGGCGTGAGGCGGACCTGGCGGCTGGTGCGTTCGAACAATCGGCCGCCCAGATGGCTTTCCAGGGCGGCGACGGCCCGGCTCACCTGCGGCTGGGTGAGATGGAGCCGGTCGGCGGTATGGCCGAAATGCAGCTCCTCGGCCAGCGCCAAGAACACTTCTATCTGCCGCAGGTCCGTCAATCGATGCCTCCGGGCAGAGTCGGCCACGATCCATGCGGTGACGACATCGATCGTTGCATATATCGGTGTTGATGGTCGAACCCGCCATCGATCACGCTCGTGGAAACCCCATGCCGGCGTGGACGAGTCGATGGCCGGCGCGGCGCGAAGGGATCCGGATGACGGCCACCGGCACATCGGACATGACGGGTGGGAGAACGGTCGATATCGGGGGTGAGTTGCGGCTGTCGCAGCCTTCCGGCCGGTGGGCGATCGCGGCGACCGCGCTCGGGGCGGGGCTGGTGCTGCTGGAGACGACGGTGCTCAACGTCGCGCTGCCCGCGATCGCGCGCGACCTGGGTACCGGCATGGCCGGCATGCAGTGGACGGTGAACGCGTTCGCGCTGGCGTTGTCCGGTCTGGTCCTCTTCGGCGGCGCGCTCGGGGACCGCTACGGGCGGCGGCGGGTCTACCTGGCCGGCCTCGGTCTGTTCGCGCTCGCCTCGCTGCTGGGCGGCCTGGCCCCGACCATCGGCTGGCTGATCGCCGCGCGGGCGCTGCAGGGCGTCGGCGGTGCGCTGCTCGTTCCCGGGTCGCTGGCACTCGTCCAGGCGGCCTTCCACCGCGATGACCGGGCGCGGGCGGTCGGCGCATGGTCGGGCATGAGCGGGATGGCCGGGGCGGCCGGGCCGCTGCTCGGCGGCGCCGTGGTCGATGCGGCGGGCTGGCGGTGGGTGTTCTGGATCAACGTCCCGGTCGCCGTCGCGGTGGCGGCGGCGGTGAGCCGCCACGTACCCGAGACCCGGGACGAGGGGGCGGTGCGCGGCCGTCTGGACGTGGCCGGTGCCGCGCTGGCGGCGATCGGCCTCGCCGGCGTGACCTACGGCCTCACCGACACCTCGGGCGGCGGGCTCCTTCCCGCGGCCGCTGCCGTGCTCGGCGTTCTCGCAATGATCGCTTTCGTGCTGGTCGAGCGGCGCGCCGAGGCGCCGATGCTGCCGCCGGCCCTGTTGTCGCACCGGCGGTTCAGTGCGGCGAACGCGGCTTCGTTCTGCATCTACGGCGCGGTGGCCGGGATGTTCTTCCTCGTGCCGATCCAACTGCAGATCACCAGCGGCTACTCCCCGCTCGCCGCCGGGCTGGCGTTGCTGCCGATCACCGTCGTCGTGCTCGTGCTGTCACCCCACGCGGGCACCCTCGTCACCCGTTTCGGCCCGCGGGCGCCGCTCACCGTCGGCGCGGTCGTCTGCACGGCCGCGGCGTTGCTGGCGGTGCGCATCGGCCCGGACGCCTCCTACCTGCCCGACGTCCTGCCGGCCGTCGTCGCCGCCGGCCTGGGCATCTCGGCGATCACCACTCCCGTCAGCATCGCGGTGCTGTCCGCCGTCCCCGACAGCCGCGCCGGCATCGCCGGCGCGGTCAACAACGCGGTCGCCCGCGCCGCGGGCCTCCTGGTCATCGCCGCGCTGCCGCTGCTGGCGAACCTGCCCGAGGACGCCGCCCACAGTCCGCGGGCCCTCGGCCGCGGGTTCACCGTGGGCATGGTCGCGTGCGCCGGGCTCTTCCTCCTCGGCGCCGCCGCGTCCTGGTACGGGATCGGCCGCCCCGACGCGCCCGCCCGGTCGGCCCGCCATCGGCACTGCGCTCTCACCACGCCGATGGTGGAACCGCCCTCGAACTGCTAGCTCTGGGCGGGACGAGTAGCGCCTGTCAGCAGCGGCCGAGGAAGGCGGGCCGGAGCGAGCTGACCTTGTAGCCGAACTGGCCGGTGTTGCCCTCGGCGCCCACCAGCGGTTCGCGGGGGTACTTGCGGCCTTCGCCTTTGAAACGGGCGTCGGAGTACATGCACCAGGTCTTGCCGGTGCGGTTCCAGAAGGACAGGGCGTGGTCGTTGAGGCCGCCGCCGAGTTCACTGAGGTCGCGTGCGACCTTGGCATAGGAGCCCCGCGAGCCGTGGGCGTTGGGGAGGCGCCAGATGCACATCCGGCCCTGGGGGCAGTCGGCCCAGGAGCGAAGGGCAGCCGGCGACGCGGTGTTCGGGGCGCTGGGCGTGCTCGCCGAGGCGATGGACGGGGCCTGGACGAGCGCGGTCCCGGCGGCCAGGACCAGGACGGCCGGGGTCGTTCGGATCGACGGCATCTGCGATCTGCCTCCCGTGCTCTCTTTGTATCGAGGTGATTACTTTCTGTAGTCGGTTCGCAGTGTAACCCCGCCCGCGCTGGGGCTTCCAGCCGCTGAACGCGGCCGCCTCCTCCGCGCGACGGTTCCGGTGGTTGCAAGATCGCCCGGACTCCGGACGGTGATCTGTAGCGTGGTGCCGCGGTGCCCTGTTCGGCGGCATCGCCGGCGCCGTCGAGACCCGGCCGTCCGCCGGCCGGTTCGACAAGCATCGTTGACCTGGGAAGAAGACCTGCCCTGATGGCCGTCGACATGAGCGGGGCGAGCCCGCACCGCGAGGCCATGGGATGAAGGAGCGGCCGTGAAGTCGCGGAAGAAGGGCGCCGAGATGGTTCGCGCGCGAGGCGGCTGGTGGGCCGCGGCCGCGCTGGTCACCGTCTTGCTGCTGGCCACGCTGCTCGGCGGGGGGCGGGTCGGTCTCGCCGTCGCGGCCACCGACGGCAGCGCCTGGCTGTGGAGCCGGACGGCGGGCGAGGTGGACCGGGTCAACCCCGACAGCGGACGGGTGGAGCAGCGCCGCGAGGTGAGGGACGCCCGCGGCCACCGGGTGCAGGTCACCCAGAACGACAAGTTCCTGCTCATCCACGACCTGGACACCGGTCGCGTGTCGTCGCTCGACCTGAACGGCCTGGGCTTCTCGGGACGGCTGGACATCGGCACCCGAGGTGATCCGCACCTGGCGATGGGCGCCGACGGAGCCGCGCTGGTCGAGCGCACGTCCGGCGCGGTGCGCGCGCTGGACCCGGCCACGCTGCGTCCTGTGGGCCCGGTCCTGCAACTGCCCGGACCGCTGGTCGGCGGCGAGTTCGACGACGCCGGCCAGCTGTGGGTGGCCGTGCCCCGGCAGGGCACCGTCATCGCCGTGAAGGTCACCGCCCAGGGCCCCACCGTCGTCCGTACGGCCGAGGCCGCCCCGCCCGACCACGATCTGACGATGACCGTACTGGACGAGGGCGCGCTCGTGGTCGACCGCGGCGGGCGCGAGCTGGTGGTCGCGACGGGCGGGGAGACCCGCCGGGTCACGGCCCCGGTGTCGCTCGCCGGCGCGATGGTGCCGGCGCGCACCCACGGCGCGCTGGCCGCGGTCACGGTCCCCGGCGCGGGCTCGGTGGTCACGCTGGGCGACGTGCGCAAGGGCGGCCCGGTCCGGTCGTTCCCCCTGACCGATCCCGTCCAGGAGCCCGCCGTGCCGTTCGCCGGCAAGGTGTACCTGCCCGTGCGGGAGACCGGGCAGGTCCGGGTCTTCGAGCCGGCGGGGCGGCAGACCGGCATGCTGACGATGCCGGCGGGGCGCGGAGACATGGAGCTCCAGGTCCGCGAGGGCAACCTGTTCGTCAACGCGCCGGGCAGCACGGACGCCCTGGTCGTCGGCGGTGACGGGGTGGCCCGCAAGGTCGGCAAGTACCCGGGCGGGCCGGGGCGGGGCGGTGAGCGCCCGGACAAGCCGGGCGGCGGGGCGAGCAGCCCGCCTCCGGTACCGGCACCGCCCGGCGATCCGGTCTTCCCGTACCCGCTCGACCCGAGGCCCTCTCCCGAGACCCCCGAGACGCCACCGTCCAGCAGACCCGGATCGCCCCCTCCGGCCGGCCGTACGGAAGCGCCTCGGCCTCCGGCGACGCCCGGCTCGCGCACCCAGTCGCCTCGGCCGCCCTCACGGACGCCCACGACGGCCCCCACGACGAAGTCGCCCACCAGAACCGCGTCGCCCACGAGCCGGCCGACGGCGCCCAGGCCGACCACGCCCAGGCCGACGACGCCCAGGCCCTCCACGCCTAGGCCGACGACGCCCAGGCCGACGACGCCCAGGCCGACGACGCCCAGGCCGACCACGCCCAGGCCGACCACGCCGAAGCCGACCACGCCCAAGCCCACCCCGACCAAGCCGAAGCCCAAGCCCACTCAGACCAGCAACCCGTACACGCCGGCGCAGGTCTGCAACGCGACCGCGGGCGGCAACTACAAGGTCCAGCGGTCGTCGTCGTTCACGGGCGGGCGGATCTACCAGCTCTACAGCGCCACCACCAAGAAGAACTGCGCGGTCACGATGAAGACCGCGGACATCGGCAAGGGCACCAACGTCTGGGTCCGCCTCCAGAGCCAGACGGGCGGCAAGGTCGCCTCAGACAACGGCACGTTCAAGTACTACGCCGGACCGGTCTTCGTCCAGGCGCCGGGCGACTGCGTCCGGTACTCGGGCGGCGCGTCCGGCGCCAGCGCCTCGGCCGGCTGGGCCAACTGCGGCTAAGAAGGGTAATGAGTGAGCACCACGACCGCGACGTCCGCGCTGCCTGACGAGGAGGCGCTGCTGGCCGCCGCCGCCTTCGAGCGGATGGCCTCCGGCATCCAGTCGGCGGCACGCTGCGATCCCGCCACGGTGCGCCTGATCCTCACCGCGTTCGCCGCGGGCGGGCACGTCCTGCTGGAGGACCTGCCCGGCATGGGCAAGACGACCATGGCGCGCGCCCTGGCGGCGGTGACCGGCGGGAAGGTCGGCCGCGTGCAGTGCACCCCCGACCTGCTGCCGTCCGACGTCACCGGAGTGACGATCTTCAATGAGCGGAGCCGCGAGTTCGAGTTCCATCCGGGCCCGGTGTTCGCCAACGTCGTCATCGTGGACGAGGTCAACCGGACCTCGCCGAAGACGCAGTCGGCGCTGCTCGAGGTGATGCAGGAAGGCCAGATCACCGTGGACGGGCAGGCGCACCCGGTGCCGCGTCCGTTCCTCGTGGTGGCGACGCAGAACCCCATCGACCTGGAGGGGACGTTCCCGCTGCCCGAGGCGCAGCTCGACCGCTTCCTGATGCGGCTGTCGCTGGGATACCCGGGGGAGGAGGCCGAGCTGTCGCTGCTGCGCGGCTCGGCCTTGGCCGAGCCCGAGGACCTGGCCCCGGTGCTGATCGGCGAGGAGATGGCGCGGCTCGGCGCGGCCGCCGACCGGGTCGCGGTCGCCGATTCCGTCCACCAGTACGTCCTGCGGCTGGCCCAGCGCACCCGGCGGCATCCGCACCTGCGGGCCGGCGTCTCCCTGCGGGGCTCCATCGCGCTGTGCCGGACGGCGCGGATCTACGCGCTGGCCGACGGCCGGGGGTATGTCACCCCGGACGACGTCAAGGCCCTGGCGCGGCCGGTCTGGGCGCACCGGCTGGTGCCGCTCTCGGGCGCCGCCGGCGCGGCGGAGACAGCGGAGCTGCTGGACGGCGTCCTGGCCGAAGTCCCCGTCCCGGCCGCGCAGGGGAACGGCTAGGCCGTGGCCGGCGGCACCCTCCGCCCCACCGCCCGTGGCTGGGCGCTGCTCGTGTCCGGAGCCGTCCTGTGCGGCGGGGGCCTCGGGCTGGGCTACCTGGCGCCGGGCGCGCTGGGGGCGCTCGCCTTCCCGGTCGTCGCGCTGGCCATGGCCCTCGCCGGCCGCCTCCCGGCCACCCGGGTCGGCCGCCGGATCACGGCGCCGCGGGTCCGCGCCGGAGAACCCGTGACCGTCGTCCTGGACGTCACGGCGCGGAAGGGCACCGGACGGGCCACCGTCGCCGAGCGCGTCACCGGGGTCGGGGCGCCGGTCGTCCTGCCTCTGGGCCCGGCCCACGCCAGGATCCGGTACGAGCTGACACCCCAGCGGCGCGGTGTGGTGGAGGCGGGGCCGCTCAGCCTGGTCCGCACCGACCCGCTGGGGCTCGCACGCGCCGTCCGGGCGGCCGACGACGTGCCGGTGCGGCTGCTGGTGCATCCGCGCCACCACCACCTCGTCCCCGTGCCCGCGGCCGGCGGCGGGGGCCGGGACACATCGTCGGCGTCGGTCCGGGCGTCCGAGGGGGCCTTCGCGGGGCTGCGCGAGCACGCGCCCGGCGACGACGTCCGCCAGATCCACTGGCGGACGTCGGCGCGCCGCGGGCGCCTGATGGTCCGCGAGCACGCCGACTCCGCCGGCACGGGCATGACCGTGCTGGTCGACGACCGGTACGGTCCGGACGAACTGGACCTCCTCGTGGAGGCCGCGGCGTCGATCGTGCGGTCCGGGCCGGACGTCCCGATCGAGTTGCGGCTGGCCGGCGGCGTGCGTTCTCCCGCCGCCGCGGGCGTCACCGCGCACCTGGACGTGCTCGCCGAGGCGGTGGCCCGGCCCGGCGCGGACTTCCCGGCCGCCTGCGCGGGGCTGCGCTCCGCCCCGACGGGACGCGCGATCGTGCTGCTGTCCACGAGCGCGGCGGACGAGGACACCGCAGCGGCCATGCGGCCGCTCGCGGCGCGGCACACCGTCTCGCTGGTCGGCCTGATCGGCCCCGGCGACACCGGCGGCGGCGGCCTCGCGCCGCCCGCCGGGGTCCGGCTCCTGCGCGCGGCCGATCCGGCCGGCTTCGCCGAGCGATGGAACGAGAGCCGATGGTGGGCGCAGTGACCCGGATCCGGACCGCGCTGTCGTCCGCCGCCGTCGCGCTGGCGGCCGTCGCGTCGGCGCCGCTGCTGGCGGTCGGGTACGACCGGCCCCTTCCCGCGTTCACCGTGTTGGCGCTCACCGCGGCCCTCGCCGTCGCGGTGACGTCGGTGGCGTACCGGATGCTGCGCGGGCTCGGACCCGCCGCGATCTCGGCGGGCCTGCCCGTGGCCGCGGTCTGGCTGGTCGTCCTCGCCTCCTGGGCTCCCGGGCCGGTCAAGGGCCCGGTGCCGGCCGCCGTGGACGCGGTGCTGCACTCGGGCGCCCGCATCCTGACGACCTCGCCGCGGGCTCCCGTGACCGTGGACCTGCTGGCCTTCCCGGTGGCGGCGGTCTGGCTGGCCGCGGCGATCGCGACGGTGCTGTGCCGCGAGGGCCGCGTCCTGCCGGCGCTGCTGCCGGGTGCGCTGCTCCTGTGCGGGGCCACGGCGCTCAACCCGCAGGCGGCCGGGCCCGGCTACTGGGCGGCCGCCCTGGTCGCCGCGGGCGGCGCCGTGCTGCTCGCCGCCGCGCCGCAGGTCCGCCCGGACACCGCGAGCGCCGGGTTCACCGTGCGCGTGGGGGACCCGGCGGACGCGGGGTCCACGCCCGCACGGCGACGGCCGCGCCCGCGCATCGGCGCGGCGGTGGCGGCGGTGGCCTGCGCGGTGGCCCTGCCCGGCGCCGTCGCCGTGGTCGGCGGGTCCGGCGTGCTGGAGGACTGGCCGGTCAAGGCGGCGGACCCCCGCCGGGCCGCCGGGCCCCCCGCGGCGCCGGCCGAAGAACGCAACCCCCTGTCCTACCTGTCGGCGTGGTCCGCCGATCCCGATGTGCCGTTGCTGAGCGTGTCGGGACCGAGGACGGAACTGCGGTGGGCCGTGCTCTCCGAGTTCACCGGGCCGAGCTGGCTGCCCGACAACACCTACCTTCCCAGCGGGGCGAGCCTGCTGCCTCCCGTCGACATGCCGCCGAAGACGGTGCGGACCAGGATGCGCGTCTCGGTCGGCACGTTGCCCGGCGGCTGGGTGCCGGTTCCCGGTATCCCGTCCCGGGTGGACGGCCTCGCGGTCCAGCAGGACGAGGACTCCGGCAGTCTCCTGTCCTCGGACGGCCCGGTGGCCGGGCGGAAGTACTCCGTGACGGGCGACGTCCCGGAGTGGAGCGGATCGCAGACGGCCGAAGCCACGATCGCCTCCGGCGAGGGATACCAGCGCTACCTCCGGTTGCCGCCCGGTGCTCCGCCGAAGCTGGAGGAGATCGCCCGCAGGGCCGCCGGGGACGGCACCGCGCACCAGCGCGCCTCCCGCCTCGCCGCGTACCTGCGCGCCTCCTACACCTTCAAGCCGGGTGCCCCGGGCGGTCACGGCTACGCCGAACTCACGAAACTGCTGGTCACTCCGGGCCGCCGGGGCGGAGGCGCGACGTCGGAGCAGTTCGCCAGCGCGTTCGCGGTGCTGGCGCGGGCCGCCGGGCTGCCGAGCCGGGTGGCGGTCGGCTTCGGGCCGGGAAGCGGCGGCCGCGACCGCGTGGTCCGTACCGGCGACGCGGTGGCCTGGGGCGAGATCTACTTCCGGGACCTGGGCTGGGTGCCCTACGACCCGAACCCGCGGGAGCGTTCGCAGGCGACCCCCCAGACCGGTTCCGGGGAGCAGGTCGAGGAAGGCGGCGACCAGCCCGACGGTCCCGACGCCCAAGGGCTCGGTGACCAGGGCGGTGCGGGCGGCGGCGGGCGCACGGGTTCGGGTTCGCGCGCGGAGATCCTGCTCGTTCTCCCGGCGCTGGCCCTGCTGGCCTTCTTGCTCGGCACCCCGCTGCTGGGCGCGATCCGGTTCCGCCGGCTGCACCGGGGCGCCGCGCCCGACCGGATCCGGGCGGCCTGGACCGAGCTGCTGGTGGCGACGCGCGTCGCGGGCCTGCCCGTTCCCGCGTCCGCCACTCCGGTCGAGATGGCGGGGCGGCTCGCGCGGGAGCTGCCGCGCACCGACCCCGAACGGCTGCGCCGGGTGGGCGGGCTGGTGAACGCCGTCCGCTACGGGGGCTCGGTCACCCCGGAGGACGCCGCGTTCACGGTCGCGGAAGTCCGTTCCGTGACCGTCGCGTTGCGCCGCTCCCGGCCGCTTCCGCGCCGCCTGCTCTGGTGGTGGGACCCGCGCGCGCCGCTGTGGGCGGCTCAGCCCGCCCGCCTGCCGCGGTGAGTGCAGACGGGCTTGGCGTAGGCGACCCGGTCGACGTCCAGCACGGCGACGACCGTCAGGCAGTACTCCACGCTCGGGTTCAGGGCGAGGATCACGGCCTTCGCCGTTCCCGCCGGCACGTTGGCCATGGTGGACGGCGTGCGCCCCGTCGGGCCGCCGACCACGTAGTACGCGGCCTTGCCCCCGGTGGCGTCCCGCCAGCTGATCTCGATCGAGACCCGGCTGTCGACGATCTGGACCTGGCTCGGGCTGTACCTGTTCTCCGGCCGCACCGCCGTCGGGCTGGACGTGGGCGCCTGCGTGCCCGAGTCGGGAGCGGGCGAGGTGGGGGCGGGCCCCGGCGAGGTCGGGACGGGCACCGGAGGCGGGTCCGCACGACGCCGCTCGGTCGTTCCTGAGCCCGTCAGGAGGGAGACCGCGCTGAACACGACCGCGGCGAGTACGAGCGCCACCAGGGCCATCAGCGCGATCCCGCGTCGGCGCGACCCCGCGGGCTCCGCCTGCTGCGGCGCGAACGGCCGCTGCGGTTCCGGGAACGGCACCGGTTGTTCCGGGAACGGCACCGGCTGTTCTGTGAAGGACACCGGCTGTTCTGTGAAGGGCGCCTGCGGTTCCGTGAAGGGGACCTGCTGGTTCGCGAAGGTCGTGAGCGGTTCGGCGAAGGGGACCTGCGATTCCGCGAAGGGTGTGTGCGGATGCACGTAGGACGGTTGCGCGTAGGACGTGCGCTGATCCGCGAAAGGCGGCTGCTGGTTCGCGAAGAGCGTGTGCGGTTCCGTGAAAGGCGGCTGCGGTTCCGTGAAGGGGGCCTGCTGGTTCGCGAAAGGCGCCTGCGGTTCCGCGAAGTGCACCTGCTGATCCACGAACGGTGCTTGCTGATCCGCGAAAGGCGCCTGCTGCTCCATGAACGGCGCCTGCTGATCCGCGAAAGGCGCCTGCGTCTCCGCGACAGGCACTTCCCGGCTGGTGACCGGGGCCTGCGGCTCCGCGAAGTGCACCTCCTCGTCCGCGAAGGGCGCCTGCTGCTCAGGGACGGCCACCGGGGACGGATCGGGTTCCGGCGCCGCCTCCTCACTCGGCGGCCACGGCGCGCTGTCCGGCTGAGCGTCCTGCGAGGGAACGGCGCGGAGCCCTTCCTCCAGTGCCTCGGTGAACGCCGCCGCCGTCGGGTAACGGTCGGCGGGCTCGCTCGCCAGCGCCTTTTCGAGAGCGTTCCCGAGCCATTCCGGCACGTCGTCACGCGGCACCCGGGGCACCGCGTCGTGCGAGGGACGGTCCCCGTCGGCCGCGAAGGGGGCATGCCCGGCCAGCAGGCCCCACAAGGTGGCGGCGAGCCCGTACACGTCGGCCTGCACGGTCTGCGGCTGCCCCCGCAGTGCCTCCGGAGCGGCGAACCCGGGATCGATGCGTTCCCGGGCGACCGGCTCCAGGACGCCCGGCGCGGCGTGCGCGGCCAGCCCCCGTGCGGTGGCCGCACCGGTGAGCAGATGTCCCGCCTCGCCGCGCAGGATCCGGCTGGGACGGACGTCGCCGTGGACCAGTCCCTCGTCGTGCAGCGCCTGCAGGGCCCGGCCCGTCGAGACCGCGCTGCCGACCGCGTCCCCGATCGGCAGGGGCTCCGGCGCGTGGGCGCCGCCGGGGCAGTACTCCGAAGCCGTGTACATCTGCCCGGTGGTGGCGCGGCCGCTCTCCAGCACGCTCACCAAGTGATCGCTGCGGGAGGCGCGTTCGAGGGCGGCCAGTTCCTCCGCCGGGGTCTCGGAACCGTCGAGCCGCACCCTGACGGCGACCGCGGCGCCGGACTCCTCGTGCACGGCGCGGTAGGTCACCGAGCCCGTGCCGCGATGGACGATCGACAGCCCGCCGTACCCGGGTATCAGGCTCGACGAGTCGCCCGCGCGGGGCCCGGCGACGCGCAGCTCGGGCGGGGGGCCGTCGGACGGCCAGGTGAACGTCGTCCCGGCGGGGGCCGACGCCCGCTCGGGCTGGGCGGCGCCGAGCAGCTCCAGCAGCTCCGCCAGCGTCAGCGGCTTGGCCGTCGCGATCACCGCCGGGGCGAAGACGTCGCCGCGCTCGGTGAAGAAACCGTGGACGATCACGGTGTGGCCGCTCGCCGCCAGCCTGTCGGCCAGGAAGGGGACGCCGGCCTCGGGCAGGTCCTCGTCGAAGTCCGGCGCGAACAGGAACGCCGCCGGGGCGCGGACCTCGCCGCTCTTGGACAGGTCTCGGAGCCCGCTGGCGGAGGCGGCGTCGAACACGGCCGGGAAACGCCCGGTGGCGCGCAGCCTCCGGGCGAGGTCCGGGTGCCCGGCAACGATGAGGTTCGGTGGGGTGACCGTCACGTCGGCCCCGCCTAGCCGAGCCGGCGCGACCGGGCCACCCGATGCGGGTGCCCGCGGCCTCGATCCTCGGCGGCCAGGTTCAGGCCGAGATGGTCGGACGTCGGCACAGAGACCCTCCTCGCTGACCCGTCGAGTGTAGTGCCCATCCCTTCTAGTCGTCCGTGCGCGGCGTCATTGCGCAACCCGGTCGCGCTCCCGATCCGCCGATCGATCGGCCCTGTCACCAGACGATGGCCGATGCGTCGCTGTCATCGTCGCCCGTAACGGGCGCGTCGTGGGTCGAGGCGATGTCGGCCGGCTGACCGGCGTGCATTTTGTGGATCATCGCTTCCGCCGCCGCCTTGCCCCTCGCGATGGCGTCCCGGTCCTTGCGCTTCCACCAGGGCGTGAGCCACATCTCGACGGGACGGGCGGTGCCGGCGACGACGGCGGCACGGCCGAAGGGCATGGTCCGCAGCTCCTCGGGGCTGAGGATCTGCTTCCCGTCGTGCTTGCCCACGAGGTCGGAGAGGTCGGAGAGGTCCTTGGCCGTGCCGGAACCACCCGAGATGATCTTGACTGTGGCGTTGTCCCACAGGGACGCCGCACCGTCCGAGCCCCACACTCTGCGAGCCTCCGCCAGCGACGTCAGGTAGACGTGCAGGCTGATGGAGTAGCCGCCGGACTCGCCCATGTAGGTGGCCAGGCCGCCGAGGGGGCAGATGTCGGCCACCTGGTTCAGCTCGATCGTCAGCGGCGGGTCGAGGCGACCGGTCGGATTCTTCATCGCCGTGCCGCGCGCGCTACGGAAGTATTGCTCGATGATGGTCGTGACGATGGGGGCGATGCCTCCCCAGTCGCTCTGCTTCTTGGAGACGAAGTACAGGGTGTTCCGGCCCTGGAGGAACTTCTTGAAGTCGAACTCCTCTCCGGGGTCCGGCGTGCAGTCGTCCAGCACCTCGGGCTGCGAGAAGCACGACATGACCTGGATCACTCCGGACCACAGGCTCTCGTTCCGCATGCTGAACTCCAGCGCCCCCGGATATCCGGGGGCGGTCCGCCCCTCGCGCTCGCCCTGGCGCAGGATCTCCAGTGCCTCCTCGCCGTTGGCCTCGTAGATCCAGCGCATCACCTCGCGGAAGTTGAGCCTGCCGATGGCGCCGGCGTGCAGCAGGCAGCGGATGATGGTGACGATGCCGCTGAGCGTGCTGCCCCCCTCATGCCCGATGTCGAAACCGCTCGACTGGACGAGCGTCCCCGACCGGACCGCGCACACGTTCGGGTCCTCGCATCCCTGCAGCGGCGACCAGCGCATCCGGTTTGGCCAGCCGGTCCAGTTGTACGGGTCGAAGACGTACACCTCTCCGAACTGCGCCCGCACCATGGCGGTGTTGATGAACGTCTCCCGCCGGCTGGACGTGACGATGCAGGGGCCGGGCGCGTCGATGGTGAACGGCGTGACGAAATGCACGTCCTTTCCCTGCCGTGGCGCCGCGACGACGATCGCGGTGTCCTCCAGAGACGCGTACAGCTTCCGCCGGGACCTGATGTCCCTCCCGATGTAGAACCCGACCTGCTCGGGTTTCACCGAGCGCGAGGGAAGGCTCTGCGTGGACGGCCGGACCTGCGCCGCCTTGCTCTGGACGGTCCGGGCACTCAGCAGCTTGCGGACCTCCCAGCCGGAGGCGAACCCCAGGCGCAGCCGGCGGAACGTCCGGTGCCGCCGCCAGTTCAGCAGAAGCCGGATAAGGATGTAGGCGCCCAGGGCCGTCGCCAGGAGCATCACGGCCAGCAGGGCGAAGAAGATGGGGGCGGACCCGAGGGCGGCGGCGGCCGCGGGCGGCCACGCACTCCGCGGATCGTTCGGATGGCGCAGGAGGTTGTAGGTGATGCGCAAACAGTCTGTCGGGCTGGAATCCGGCCACCCGCCGCCCGAGAGGACCCCGGACAACTGGCCCGCCAGCCACGTCAGGAAACTGCTGGCCCCGCCCAGCAGCGCGCCCACAAAGCCAATACCTATGAAGACCACGTAAACGTCGTCATCGTCGTTACCGGCCATAGAGCCTCCTCAATCGTGATGTCCCGGTGTGCCGGGATATGCCGTACGTCGCGGAAGTGGAGCGCGCGGGGACGACACTTCCGGGCCGGGGCCGTGGCGGGCGCCGGTGCTGCGGGGATCGCCCGTGGGTCATGCCGTGGGTCATGCCGTGGTGACCCCCGAGACCTGCCAGGCGTCCCCGGCGTCGCGGGTCAGGGTGACGAAGGCGATCGCTTGGGTGGGCGTTCCCTTCCAGCCGTCCCGGCCGGTGGGGGTGACGGTGACCTCCCATTGCCGGTGGGAGGTCCGGGCGTTGTCGGGGGGCGCGCCGTCTTCGGGCGTCTGGGGCTTCAAGCGGACCCGGGCGTAGGCGCGGTGGTCGCGCCAGACCGAGGGCACCGCTCCGAGCGGTTGGGCGTCCGACCGCGCGGCGTATTCCGGAGTCAGGTAGGGCCGGGCCCGCCGGTAGGCGTCGCCCTGGCCGCGGTCGATCGACGCGTCGACGGTCCACATCACCTGGACGGCGGCTCGCGACACCGCGGTCGCGTCGTGCCGGTCGACGGTCTTCGGGTCGGGCAGGCCGTGGGGAGTCGCGGTCGGGGCGGGAGGAGTCGAAGGAAGGGCGGAGGGCGGGGACGTGGCGGCGCCCTCCGCCTTCTCCCGATGCGGCAGCCCGCAGCCCGAGGCGAGCAGCAGCGCGGTGACGGCCAGAACGGCGGGCCGGCCGCGGCGCCCGGACGGTCGTTCATGACGAGAATTCGGCATCATGCCTTCACCGTCTTCGGTGCGGTGAATCGGACTCCCCCGCTGAATTCCTTCTCGTCCATAGGGCCGATCTTGACGACGGTGCCCGTGTACGGCGCATGGAGCATCTGGTTCCCGCCGACGTAGATACCGACGTGATGCGGGTCGGCATCGCCAGGCTTGGTGAAGAAGACCAGATCACCGGGTTGGAGGTTCGAGCGGCTCACCTTGGTGCCGCGGGAGTCCCTGAGCTGGTCTCCGGTGTAGTGCGCCAGTTGGATCTTCCCGCCGGTCGCCTGGTACACCGCGTACAAGGTCAGGCCCGAGCAGTCGAAACCGCCGCCCGTGGGGCCGTTGATATTGCCGCCGCCCCACACGTAGGGGGTCTTCAACCAGCGCTTGGCGTGAGAGATGATGCTCTTGCCGAGCGCCGACGGGGCGCCGCCGCCGAACGAGGCGCAGGACATTCCGGCATTGTTGGCCCCGCCGAGGGCGAATTTGCCGCCCGCATAGCGTTCGGCCCACGACAGCACGAGGTTCACATAGTCCCAGGAGTGGTTGTAGGCGAAGATCGCCTTCCTGGTCTGGGCCGGTGCGCCGCTGGCGTGCAGGTAGTTGGCGGCACTGAAGATCGCGTCTGCCGGGTTGTAGCGGTCCTTCTGACCGTTCTTGTCCCCGTCGACCGCGTAGGCGTTGAAGGTGCTCTGCAGAAACTGCATCGGACCGCCCGCACCGGCGTAGTTCGCCCCGGAGTGGACCCCCGGCAGAGTGGAGCGGCCGTGGTCGGTCTCCACCTTTCCGATTCCGGCGAGCACGTACCAGGGGATGTCGTACTTCGGTCCTGCGGCTTTGTAGAGCTTGACGTAGTTCTCGGGGATGCTGTTCGCGGGTGCCTTGGCCGCCGCGGCGACGTTCTGCACGGCTCCGGAACCGAGCGGCCCTCCGTCCGGGCCACGTTCGTAGGCCGCCGGGGCCACGGTCGGCCCCCCGGTCCCCGGGCTCGGCTTGGGCGCCGGACTCAGGAGTTCGGGGCCGTCGGGGTTCGCCGGTCCGCACACATTGGTGATGCCGAGCGAGGCCACGTTCTGGATCGCTATGAACATCACCGCGACCATGAGCACCAGAATGGCGACCACCCCGAGGCAGCCTGTCCTGAGGATGAACTTCCCCAAGCCGAAAGTCACCATCGGAGATCATTTCCGGAACAGTTGATGATGTGGCCTTCCCAGATCGGCGATGACGTTGCCCGCCCCTTCCGCCGGGCGGCGGAGCGCCGAGCCGCCACCGTCGGCGTCCTCTTCGGGCAGGCCCCGCCTGCCCGGGGCCCGCCGACCAAGACCGTGCGGTCATCGCGCGGTGATGCAAGGTGCCTCCCGCGGTCGTGCGCGTCCGGGCCCGGATGATGCGGGTGTCGTGGAGCCGTTGCAGCGGGTTGACGGGACCGACGCCCTGCGGACGGTCGGTCCCAGGAGTACGTTGATCTTCGCTTGCGCGGTGCCGGCGCGGTGCCGCGCGAGCGAGCAGAGCCGCTCGTGACTTTCTGGAGGTGGGCACCCGTGGTGCGGGCAACAGAGAGCGACGCCCTGCAGCGCGGGGGGATCGGCCTTGAGGCTCCGCCGGGCATGCCGGGCATGCCGGGCGCACCGGCGTATCCGGCTCAGCAGGGGCGGCCCCAGAGGGAGGGGTACGCCGCACAGGCGGTCATTCCAGCGGAACAAGCACCCGTCCCGAGGAGCGCGCTCGGACTGGTCACCTACAACGGCCGAGCCCCGGGACTCTGGCTCTCCTCGTGCCATGGGGGAGCCGGCGCCTCCACGCTGGCCGCTCTCATAGCCAACAGCGTGAGCGCAGGACGCTACTGGCCGACGCCCGCACCCCCGGGGCAGTCCCAGGTGCTGCTGGTCGCCAGGAGCCATGCCGCCGGGCTGTGCGCCGCCCAGGCCGCCGTGGCGCAGTGGGCCGCGGGCGTCCTCCCGAGCGTGCACCTGCTCGGCCTGGCGGTGGTGGCCGACGCCCCCGGGAAGCGTCCGAAACCGCTGGCAGATCTTCTGCGCCTGATCGGCGGCGGCGTGCCGCACCTCTGGGACCTGCCGTGGGTGGAGGCCTTCCGCCTCGGCGAACCTCCGGACCGGGTGCGGCTTCCCCCCGCCTACTCGCGTCTGGTCCGGGACATGGGCGGCCTGGCTCCCGCGTGATCGTGCCAGAGTTGCCGCCTTCCGGGCGCTTGACGATCACTTCGGCCTCAGGACCGTCCAGTACAAGTACAGAACCGTGCTCGGAAGGTGCCTCGCCGGCCCAGTCCTGACCGGCGTCCGCCCCTTTCGGAAGGGGCCTGTCGATCACGCGGGCGGCGGCGCGCCGCGACGCGCGGCGGCGGGCTCCGGCCAAGTCGCCTACCGCCCGCGCATGGCCGGTCAGGACCTCGATCGCATCATCTCGGAGGACGCGCATGCTCGACGCGACGATCACGTGGACGGCCCACCTGCTCGACCATGCGGCAGCCCTTGCCAGGGACATCCCGAATCCCGGTCAGGGCGAGGCACCGCCGTTCGCAAAAAAGATCGAAAAGCTGCTCGGCTGGGCGGCCTGGGGCGGCCTGCTGGCCTGTGTCGCGGGTTTCGTCATCATCGGCGCCCGCATGGGGATCCAGCACAGGAAGGGCGAGGGGGGCAATCACATCGGGAGCATGTTCATCGTCGGATTCGGCTGCCTGCTCATCGTGAGCGCGGGAGTGATCGTCAAGAATCTCGCCAGTTGATGCCCGCGCCCCGACATCACCGCGCAGCGGGCGTCAGGGGCCGCGGGAGCCGGGTGCCCGCGCCAGGACGCGGGTCCGTCCTGTCCGCCGCGCTCCTCGCGCTGGGCGCCGTCCTGCTCGTGATCAGCCTTCTTCCCGCTCCCGTGCCCGAGGTCGTCCTGAGCGGGCAGCGCGAAGTGGAGGCTTTGGAACGGTCTCAACCGGTGGATCCAATCGCCGCCGGCCCGGCGCGGCTCGCGGTCGAGGCCCTCCCGGCCGCTCGGGCGCCGGGCCGGGTGGGGAGCGTCGGCCTCGCGGCACTGGCGGAACCCGTCGACTGGGGCAAGACGGAGGACATCGAGACCATCGACACCGACCCTGGCGGCAAGCTCCAGTTCGACCCCGCGACCGGTCGGATCAGGGTGTGCGACCACAACAACGACGGTCACCTCGCGCGCGGCTATGCCATCGTCGACGGGCAAGAGGTGGCCAGCGTGCGCGGGGCCGGAAAAGGCAAGTGCGACGAGATCGAGATTCCCGACTACAAGCGGACCACGGGTTCGAAGTACCAGTTCAAGGTCTGCCTTCGCCGGAGCGATTCGGACCCGGACGGCTACTGCAACACCAGTAACAGCGCCCAGTGGCCGAAGGAAGACAAGAAGAACGACTCCTGCTGGGACCTGAAGACCGATCAGGAGAAGATCGACTGCGTGGGGGGAGTGGATGAGTACTGCGATCAGTGGCAGCACAGCAGCGGGATGTTCCCGAAGCAGTGCAAAGAAGACCATTCTGAGAAGAAGACGACCGTACTCAAGCCTCCCACCGGAAGAAAGCCGGATATCCACGCCAGACCCGACGCGTCGCTGCCGCGCGGCCACGCGAAGGGAGTGGGCGGGGTCACCGAACCGGTGGAGCCCATGCTCCGCTGGTTGCTCTGGACCGCCCTGGCGGCCTGCGTCCTGGGCTTCATACTCGTCGGCGGCAATATGGGGCTCAAGCACAAGCGGGGCGAGTTCGGAGCGCATGCGGCCGGCCTGGGATGGGTGATGGTCGCATGCGTCATGGCGGGCTCAGGACTGGCCATCGCCTTCGTCAGCCTTCTGCTCGATCCCTTCTGAGAAGAAAGCCCATCGTGCGCGAGTTGATCGACTTCGTGGTTCCCGCTCCGTCCGTCCAGGTGGTCACTGATGGATGACCTCCTCAACGAGGCATGGGCGTGGCTCGTCAACAAACTGCTGGACTGGGCGCTGTCGAGTTTTCAGACGTTCCTCACCTGGTGGATGAGCGACAGCGCCTACAGCGTGAACCTGGGCGGGGAAAGAGGCGGAGTGCTCTACATGCTCCGCGAGTACACCAACTGGCTGACCGCCGCGATGGCGTTCGCCGGTTTCCTCGTCGCGGCCTTCCGGATCGCGATCCAACGCAAGGGCGAACCCTTCCGGCAGGCGATGACCCAGTTCTTCGAGCTGGCCGTCATCATCCTGACGCTTGCCACGCTGGTCAATCTGGCGAACATCGCCGGGGACAGGTTCTCCCACTGGATCATCGAGGGCATGGGGCCGAAGGACGACGCCTGGATAGAGAACTGGAAGAACGGCCTCGATCTACTCGGGGGCGACGAGGGCGACACGTCGTTCATTCTCGCCTTCTTCGCCCTCGCCGCGGCGCTCTCGTCGGCGATCCAGTTCGTGCTGATGCTCTTCCGGAGCGGCGCCCTGATCATCCTGGTCGGGATTCTCCCGACCCTCGCCGCGGCCAGGTTCAGCGCCTATGGAAACGCCGCCTACAGGCAGTGCGTCGGCCTGCTGGTCGCCTTCACCGCGGTCAAGCCGGTCATCGCGGTGATCGACGGCGGGGCCCTGAAGCTGATGGCGTCCGAGTACGAGGCCGACCGCCTTTTCGGCCTGGCCCTCGCCGCCGGCTCGGTGTTCGCTCTGCCGGCGACCATGCGCGCCGTGATGCCCGCGGCCACGGAAGGCCTCAGCTTCTTCGGCATCCGTCAGGTCGGCCACTTCACGTACGGCGGTACCGCGATGACCATGCGCAATCGGGCGTCCGGTCTCTTCACGGGTCTGATGGGGGGCGGCGGCAGTGGCAGCGCGTCGACTCCCGTGCGGAGCACCCGACCGGGTGGAGGTTGGGGTGGATGGGGCTGGGGTGGTAGAGGCGGCGGCACGGGCGGCGGCACGGGCGGCGGCACGGGCGGCGGCACGGGCGGCGGCACACCGACTCCCAGGCCGACCACCGGACCGGGCGGCGGACCGGGCGGTGGACCGACCGGCGGACCGGGCGGTGGACCAGGCGGTGGACCGGCCGGTGGACCGGGCGGCGGACCGACCGGCGGACCGACCGGTGGACCGAGCGGTGGTTCGGGCAGCGGTACGGACAGCGGTTCGGGCGACGGCCGAGGATCGCAGGGCCCCTCGGGGGCCGACCCTTCTTCCGGCGTTCCCGCGTATGAGGTTCCCGCGTACGAGGTTCCCGCGCCTGACTTCTCCTCTATCGGGGGCAGCGGCAGCGAGGTTCCCCCCTACCGGCCCCCCGAGCCCGGCTCCTCGTCAGGCGGAGGCACCGGGCGCACTCCTCCTTCCGGGGGCCGTGGCCCAGGCGGTAGTAGCGGAAACACGGGTGGTCCAAGTGGCAGTGCTTAGGCCGAGGAATGAGGCGGGGGCGGCGTGACGTCCGACTATCGTGAACCCACGTACGGGAACTGGCGGAAGCCGGTGTCCCCCGGAATCGGGCGGCTGGGGCTGGCCGGCACGCTGATCCTCATGGTCGGGCTGATCCTCATCACCCTGATCGCGACGGTGTCGCTGGCGGTGAGCCTGGCCGGCGCCGTGGTGCTGGGGCTGGTCATGCTGCCGCTGGTCATCCAGGACGCGCACGGGCGGACCGCCCTCCAGTCGCTCACGGCACGGCTGACCTGGTGGTCGGGGCGCGCCCAGGGGTGGCACCTCTACCGTTCGGGACCGTTGAGCGTGGTCTCGCACGGCTCGTGCCGGCTTCCGGGGCTGCTCGCCCAGTCCCGGCTGGTGGAGGGACGCGACTCCTACGGGCGCCCGTTCGCCCTGGTCGTGATCCCGTCGACGAAGCACTACACCGTGGTGTTCGAGTGCAATGCCGAGGGCGCGGCGCTGGTCGACCAGAGCCAGATCGACACGTGGGTCTCCCACTGGGGGCAGTGGATGGCCTCGCTGAGCTACGAACCGGGGCTGGTCGCCGCGAGCGTGACCATCGAGACGGCCCCCGACACCGGAACCCGCCTCCGGGAGGAGATCTACGCCAACACCGACCCGAACGCGCCCGAGCTGGCGCGGCAGGCTCTGGACGAGATCGTCTGGAACTACCCGGTGGGCAGCGCGCGGGTCTCCACCCGCATCGCGGTCACCTACGCGGCCCTGCCGCAGCTCGGAGGCAAGCGCCGTGACCAGGACGCCATGGTGCGGGAGATCGGGATGCGCATCCCCGGGCTGGTCTCCGGGTTGTCGATGACCGGCGCCGGGTCCGCTCGCGCGCTGACCGCGAAGGAACTCGCCCGCGCCGTGCGGATCGCCTACGACCCGGACGCGCAGACGGTCCTGGAGGCCGCCGAGGACCAGGAGACGAGCTGGGAGGACGCCGGGCCGGTCGCGGCTCAGGAGTCCTGGGACCACTACGTCCACGACAGCGGCTGCTCCATCACCTGGGGCATGTCGGAGGCGCCGCGAGGCGAGGTGCTGTCCAACGTGATGACCGGGCTGGTGGCCCCGCACCACGACATCGCCCGCAAGCGCGTCACCTTCCTCTACCGGCCGCACGATCCGGCCTCCGCGGCCCGGATCGTGGAACGGGACCGGCGGGACTCGCGCTTCCGCCTCGACGGCGCCGCCAGCGCCGCCCGGAACGAGATCGACGTCATCAAGAGCGACCAGTCGGCTCTGGAGGAGGCCAGGGGAGCGGGAGTGATCCGGTTCACCGTCCTCGTCACCGCCACCGTCCGCTCGGCCGAGGAGCTTCCGGTCGCGGCGGCGGCCGTCGACACGCTCACGGGCCCCGCGCGGCTGCGGTTGCGGCAGATGTACGGGTCGCAGGCGTCGGCGTTCGCGGCCGCCCTTCCCCTGGGCATCGTCCTTCCCGACCACCTTCAGGTGCCGGCGCTGGTGAGGGAATCCCTGTGAAGCGTTCTGCGAAATCGGTCCCCGGCGGGGCGGCCGGAGAGCCTGCCGCCGAACAGGACGGCGGGAAGGGGAAGAAGGACAAGAAGAAGGGCAGGCCCGAGCCCAAACCCGGATTCAGGGGGTTCAGCCGCCGGGGCGGGGGCCGGGCCTCCTACGTGGAGATGCCGTCGGAATGGCGCGGTACCACGGTCCAGGTGTGCGGGCTGTGGCCGTTCGGGGCCGGGTCGGGAACGCCGATGGTGGGGGTGCCGCTCGGCCGGGAGCTGACCACCGGCGCCGCGCTGTGCTGCGATCCGATCTCGTGGTTCCAGCGGGCGAGCCTGATCCACAACCCGTCGGCCCTGGTGCTGGGCAAGCCGGGGCTGGGCAAGTCGACGCTGATCCGCAGGATGGTGGTGGGGCTGGTCGGGCAGGGGGTGTTCCCCATGGTGCTCGGCGACCTGAAGCCCGACTACGTCGACCTGGTCCGGGCGATGGGCGGGCAGATCATCAAGCTCGGCCGCGGGCTGGGCTCGCTGAACGTGCTCGACCCCGGGGCGACGGCGGGCGCGGCGGCCAGGCTCCCCGAGGCGGCGCGGACCAAGCTGGTCGCCGACGCGCACGGCCGCCGGCTGAACATGGTCAGCGCGCTGCTCACGCTGCTGCGCGGCGGCCCGATCGCCGACACCGAGCGCACCGTGCTCAACGCGGCCCTGCGGGTGCTGGACGAGCGCCACCGCGGCGTGCCCGTCCTGCCCGACCTCATCAAGGTGATCGACGACGGGCCGGAACGCCTTCGCGCGGTGACCCTCGCGCGCGGGGACGAGGCGCGGTACCGCGCGGCCGTCGACCCGCTGCACGCCTCGCTGCTCGGGGTCCTGGACGGTCCGATGGGCGAGACGTTCGCGCACCAGACCACCACCGCGATCGAGCTGGACAATCCGGGCGGCGTCTGCATCGACATCAGCGGGATCGACGACGCCGACGCCGAGTTGCAGGCCGCCGTCCTGCTCGCGTGCTGGTCGGACGGGTTCGGCTCGATCGAGGCCGCGCACGCGCTGGCCGACGAGGGGCTCGAACCGCAGCGGCACTTCTTCGTCGTCCTCGACGAGTTGTGGCGCGTGCTGCGCTCCGGGCGCGGCCTGGTGGACCGGGTCGACGCCCTCACCCGCCTCAACCGGCAGCGCGGCACGGGGCAGGTGATGATCACGCACACCATGGCCGACCTGCTCTCGCTGAGCGACCACGCCGACCGCCTCAAGGCCAAGGGCTTCGCCGAACGCGCGGGCATGGTGATCTGCGGCGGGCTCCCGCAGGCGGAGATGGCGATGGTGAACGAAGTGGTCCGGATGTCCTCCATCGAGGAACGCATGATCGTCGACTGGTCGACGCCGCCGTCCTGGAACCCCGAGCTCAAGCGGGACAGCGAGCCCCCGGGACGCGGCAGGTTCCTGGTCAAGGTCGGCGGCCGCCCCGGCATCCCGTTCAAGGTGGAGCTCACCTCCGTCGAGCGCGGCGTCAACGACACCAACAAGCGCTGGACCAACTCGACCACGAGGCCCCCGGCCGAAGCCATCTGACCTGCGCGGTCGCCCCCCCGGCGCCCGTCTCGCGGCAAGAGCCGCGGGGCGGGCGCCGTCGTCTTTCCCGCCCGTTTCCCGCCCGCGGGCCGCCGGCGCTCCCGCCTCACCAGATCTTGAACAGATCGTATGGATCTATTGAATATATCCATTAGGTGTTTTAGGTTGATGCGTCACGGAGACGCGTCGACACCGCAGGTCATCGCACCGGTGGTGTCCGGGACCGGCTGAGCCGTCCGCCCGGGGACGCCCGCCCTGGCTCTGCACGAGAGAAGGACCACGCCATGTCCGAGTGGACGATCGACACCACCGTCGGCGAACTGCTGCGCCGCGAGCACGGCCGCGAGGACGGAGCCAAGATCACCGAAGGGTGGCCGGACCTCGACCTCGGCACCGCCTACCGGATCCAGGACGCCCTGCTCGGCCGCAAGACGAGCGGCGGGCAGACCGTCGTCGGCGTGAAGCTGGGCCTGACCTCGCGTGCCAAGCAGCGGCGGATGGGCGTCGACGTCCCGCTGACCGGCTGGCTCACCGACGCGATGACCCTGGCGCCCGGCGAGCCGGTGGCCGTGGGGGAGTTCATCCACCCGCGCGTCGAACCCGAGATCGTCTTCATCATGGGCGCGCGGCTGAGCGGCCCCGGCGTGACCGCCGAGCAGGCGATGAGCGCGGTCCGGAGCGTGCACGCCGGGTTCGAGGTCATCGACAGCCGCTACCGCGACTTCGACTTCGCCCTGCCGGACGTGGTGGCCGACAATGCCTCCGCCTGCCGGTTCGTCCTCTCCGGCCACGCCGTCCCACCCGAGGGCCTGGACCTGGCGGAGGAGGCCTGCCGGCTGAGCGTCGACGGCGACACCGTCGACACCGCGACGGGCGCGGCCGTCCTCGGGCACCCGGCCAACGCCCTCGCGCTCGCCGCCAACGGGCTGGCCGAGCGGGGGCTGGCCATCGAACCCGGCTGGATCATCCTCACCGGCGGACTCACCGACGCCGTTCCCCTGCACCCCGGCAGCACCGTCTCCGTGGCATTCGGCTCACTCGGAGCCCTGTCCCTCACCGGAACCCGCTAAGCCCCTCCGCGCCCAGCGCGCCTTCGCCCAGGAGTACCGACATGTCCTTCTTCCATCGCGGCCGCCCCAGGCGCCTCACACCGCTCATCGCAGGCGCGGCAACCGCCGTGCTGGGGCTGGCGGCCCTCACCGGCTGCGGCTCCGACACCGGCGGTGAGGTCTCCGCCTCCGGCGCGGCCAAGGTGAAGCTCGGCGTCATCCCCATCATCGACATCGCCCCGGTGAAGCTCGGGATCAGCAAGGGCGTGTTCGCCCGCCACAAGCTGACGGTCACCACGCAGGACGCCCAGGGCGGCGCCGCCATCGTCCCCGCCGTGGTCAGCGGCGACTTCCAGTTCGGCTACTCCAACCTCGTCAGCCTGCTCGTCGCCCGCGAGAAGGGCGTGCCGGTGACGATGGTCTCCGTCGGCGCCCGAGCCTCCGAGAACGCGATGAAGGACGGATCCGGGCAGCTGATGACCGCGAACCCCGGGATCGCCAAGGTGGGCGACCTGAAGGGCAAGAAGATCGCGATCAACACCCTGAAGGGCATCAACGAGGTCGCCGTCGCCTCGGTCCTGCAGAAGAACGGGCTGAAGACCAGCGACGTCACCCTGGTGGAGGTGCCCATCCCCAACATGCCCGCCGCCCTGAAGGCCGGCCAGGTGGACGCCGCAATGCTCAGCGAACCGTTCATCACGATCGCCCAGGGGCAGGGCGCCAAGCCACTGCCGGTCAGCTACGCCGCGATGGGCGCGAACCTGCCGTTCGCCGGCTGGTTCACCTCCAAGCAGTACGCGGCCAAGAACCCCGACGTCGTGAAGCGGTTCTCCGCCGCGCTGAAGGAGTCCCTGCAGTACGCCCAGGAGCACCCGGACGAGGCGCGGGCCGCGCTGAACGGCTATCTGAAGCTGGACCCGGGGCTCAGCGACAAGGTGACCCTTCCCGGCTGGAACCCGGAGGCCGGGCGAACCGAGATCGCCCCGCTCGCCCAGCTCACCGTCGACACCGGCCTGATCGGCAGCACCCGTCCGCTGGACGAGCTGTTCGCCCGGTGACAGGACGAGTGACATGACGAGGACATCATGATGATCAAGAGCCGGCGGCGCGGAGGCGTCGTGCCCGACTCGCTCCTCGGCCTGCTCGGAGTCGCCGCCTTCGCCGCGCTTCTCGAGGTGCTGCCGCGGACGGGCGTGGTCTCGCCGGACGAGCTGCCCCCGTTCAGCGCCATCGTCCGGGCGCTGGCCGACGAGGCCGGCAGCGCAGGGTTCTGGGGCTCACTGCTCGACACGCTCCGGGGCTGGGGATACGGGCTGGCCATCGCGGTCGCGGCCGGTCTGAGCCTGGGCCTGCTGATCGGCAGCGTCCGGGTCCTGCGCGAGGCGACCGCCTCGACCATCGAGTTCCTGCGCCCGATCCCCTCGGTGGCCCTCGTCCCGCTGGCCGTGCTGCTCTACGGCACGCGGCTCGGCTCCACGCTCCTGCTGGTGGTGTACGCCGCCGCCTGGCCCGTGCTGGTGCAGGCGATCCACGGAGTGCAGGACGTCGACCCCGTCGCCCGGGAGACCGCGGCCGCCTACCGCTTCTCCCGGTGGGGCCGGCTCCGGTACCTGATCTGGCCGACCGCGCTGCCGTACCTGCTGACGGGCGTGCGGCTCGCGGCCTCGGTGGCGCTGGTCCTGGCCGTCGCGGGCGAGCTCATCATCGGGTCCCCGGGGCTCGGCAGCGCGATCGGGCTGGCTCAGGCGAGCAACGCCGTCGCCGAGATGTACGCGCTGATCTTCGTCACCGGTGCGCTCGGGGTCTGCGTGAACCTCCTGACCCGTGCGCTGGAGCGGCGCGTCCTGGCCTGGCACGCGTCGATGCGGACGGAGGTGCCGGCATGAGGACCGTCCTCCGCGGCGCCGGACGGCTCGGCTACCTGCTGGGGTTGCCCGCTGTGCTGCTCGCCCTCTGGTGGGTGCTGACCGCTTCGAGCACCGACTTCTACTTCCCCCCGTTGCGGACCATCCTGAGCGCGTTCGGCGAGACGTGGTTCTCCAGCCGCATCGGGGACGACGTGCTCCCCAGCGTCGCCCGTCTGGCGGCCGGGTACCTCGGCGCGGTGGCGCTGGGCGTGACCGTCGGCGTCCTGCTGGGGTCCAGCCGCCGGATCAGGCTGCTGGCCGAGCCGGTGCTGGAGTTCTTCCGCGCGGTCCCGCCGCCCGTCCTGATCCCGGTGCTGATGCTGTTCGTCGGCATCGGCGACACCATGAAGATCACCGTCATCGTCATCGGGTCGATGTGGCCGGTGCTGCTCAACACCGCCGAGGGCGTCCGCGCGATCGACGAGGTGCTGGCCGACACCGCCCGCTCCTACGGGCTGACCGGCGCCGCCAGGCTGCGCCGCCTGGTGCTGCCGGCCGCCTCCCCGCAGATCGTCACCGGCATGCGGCAGGCGCTGTCGATCTCGATCATCCTCATGGTGATCAGTGAGATGTTCGCCAGTTCCAGCGGCCTCGGCTACACGATCGTCCAGTTCCAGCGCGGGTTCGAGATCCCCGAGATGTGGAGCGGGATCCTGCTGCTCGGCCTGCTGGGGTTCCTGCTGTCGCTGCTCTTCGGGCGGTTCGAGGCCCGCGCGCTGCGCTGGTACCGGGGGTGGCGCCAAGCCCAGAAAGGAAAGTCATGACCGGCACGGATATCGCGTCCCCCACCGCGGTGGGCACCGGGAGCGGCTCGGTCCTGCTCGACGTGCGGGGGCTGAGGAAGACCTACCAGGCGGCCGACCGCACCGTCGAGGCGATCCGCGACCTCACGTTCGGGATCCCGGCGGGCGAGCTGGCCTGCATCGTGGGGCCGTCGGGCGCCGGCAAGACCACCCTGCTGAAGTGCGTCGCCGGCCTCCTGGCTCCGAGCGGCGGAGAGGTGGTGCTGGAGAACCGTCCGGTGCTGCGGCCGCCGGAGAACATGGCGGTGGTCTTCCAGGAGTACGGACGGAGCCTGTTCCCCTGGCTGTCCGTCGCGCAGAACATCGAGCTGCCGCTGAAGCAGAAGAAGGTGCCCAAGCGGCGGCGCGGCGAGCTGGTGGCCGAGGCGCTGGAATCGGTCGGCCTGGCGGACGCGGCGGGCGCCTACCCCTGGCAGCTCTCCGGCGGGATGCAGCAGCGGGTGGCGATCGCCCGCGCCATCGCCTACGAGCCGGCCGTGTTGATCATGGACGAGCCGTTCGCCGCGGTGGACGCCCAGACCCGCGCGGAGCTGGAGGACCTCACCCGCGAACTCTGGCGGCGGCTCGGCATGACGGTGCTGTTCGTCACCCATGACATCGAGGAGGCGGTGTACCTGGGCCAGCGCGTCCTGGTGCTCTCCGCGGCCCCCACGGTGATCATGGACGACACCCCGATCGACCTGCCCGCGGAACGCGAGCAGCTGGCGACGCGCTCCGATCCGCGCTTCGCGGAGTTGCGCGCGCACGTCTACTCGCAGGTGCAGCAGGCCAAGACCTACCACCGGCGCGACCGCGCCCGCCCCGCCGCCGATCCCGGGGAGGGCCGCGATGGATGACGGCACCCGCGACGTCTTCGCCGGCACGCTGGCGGAGCTGACCTGGCACGAGGTCGACGCGGCCGCACGGTCGGGCGCGGTGCTGCTCTGGGCGTTCGGCGTGATCGAGCAGCACGGTCCGCACCTGCCGACCGGGACGGACGTCTACCTGCCGGTGGCCCGGCTGCGAGCCGTGCGGACGCTGCTGGCCGAGCGCGGCGTCCAGGCGCTGATCGTGCCGCCCTACTACTGGGGCGTCAACGTGGTCTCGGGCGCGTTCCCCGCGTCCTACGACGTGCGGCCCGAGCTGATGCGAGAGATCATGGTCGACCTGCTCGCCGGGATGGCGCGCGACGGCTTCAGGCACGTGTTCTGCTTCTCCGGGCACGGCGACGCGCTGCACAACCGCACCGTCCACGAAGGTGTCAGAGCGGCCTGCGAACGCACGGACGCGGACGCGAGTTTCGTGACCGAGCCGGCGCTGGCCCGGCGCATCGGCCTCGAAGCGGACGACCCCTACCTGACTCTGTACGGGCCGGACGAGCCCCCGCCGGACGGTCCGGTCGACGTCCACGCCGGGAGCTGGGAGACGTCCCTCATGATGCACACCCACCCGCGGCTGGTGCGCGAGGAGGTCCGCGCGCGGCTGGAACCCAGCGGTGTGGGCCCCGGCGAACTGGCCATCTGGCGCCAGGGCTACGAGCACGCACGCCGCGTCACCCCGGACGGCTACCTCGGCGACCCGGCCGCGGCCGACGCCGCCGAAGGACTCCGCATCCAGACCGCCGCCGCCGAGCAGGCCGCCGCCGCGATCGTGCTTCGCCTGCGGGACGACACGCGTCGCCTGCGGCAGAACGCCTCGGCCCACCCCCAGACAGAACGGAGGAACCATGGCTGAAATCAGCGTCGCCATGGCCGCGAGCCACGCTCCCGGCCTCACCGGCTGGTTCGACAAGGCCCCCGAGGCCGACCGGAAGACCGTGCTCGCGGCCTACGCCGAGATCCACGCCGCCGTCGTGGAGTCCCGCACCGACGTGCTCCTGGTCATCGCCAACGACCACATCGCCAACGGCCTGGTCAGCGACTACGCCGACTTCACCTTCGGCCTGGCCGAACGGCACTCCGGCCCCGACGAGTGGTTCAAACCCTGGCTGCGCGTCGCGGACTACGAGCTTCCCGGACGCCCGGACGTGGCCGAAGTCCTGTACGAGAGCGTGAAGGACCGTGCGCCGCGCGTTCGCGCCGTCCGCGAGAACCTTCGCTACGACGACAACCTCTCGGTCCCGGTCACCATGGCGGACCTCGTCTCGACCGGTGTGGCGGTCGTCCCCGTGCTCCAGAACTGCACGGTGCCGCCCGTCCCGGACGAGCGTGTCTGCTACGCGCTCGGCGAGACGCTCGGCGAGGCCATCCGCACCCGGCTGCCGGCGGGGCTGCGGGTCGGGCTGCTCGGCTCGGGCGGCCTGTCCCACGAGCCGGGCGGGCCCCGCTACATGGAGATCGACGAGAAGTTCGACCGCTGGTGGATGGACCTGCTGGTCGAGGGCGATCACGAGAAGGTCCTCACCGACGCGACGTTCGAGCGGATGGAAGAGGCCGGCTCCGGCGGTACCGCGGAGCTGCTGTCCTGGATGGTCGTCATGGGCGCCATCGGCCCGCGCCCGTGCAAGGCGCTGGGCTACGCGGCCGTCGACCAGTGGCGCTGCGGCTTCGGCGCGGTCCGCTGGGACCTTTCATGACCCCGCCGCCTACACGAATGGACGACCCGGAAATGGCACTCGAATACTTCGACCCGCTGCTGCGGACCAACGATCTCGTGCAGGACCTGAAATGGGACCGCGAGCTGCGGGCCCGGTTCGAGTCGTCCGAGAAGGAGGTGCTGGACGCCTATCCGCTCACCGGCGAGGAGCGCACGGCGATCCTGGACCGGGACTTCCGCAAGCTGTTCGAACTCGGCCTGCATCCCTACCTGCTCTCCCAGCTCGCACGGCTGATCTACGGCACGGGCGAGACGGCGGGCACCTCCGGCGCCGCCACCGCGCTGCTCAAGTCCCTGCTGGGAGACCGGTACGACTCCTACATGGCCGAGCGTGGTGAGTAGGGCCGTGCCCCACGCAGACCCGACCGGTCGCGGGCCCCGTCCCCGGACGCCGGTCATCGACGTTCACACGCACGCGATGCCGATGCCGTTCCTGCGGCACCTGGAGCGCAAGGGGCTGGCCGACCTGTCCCGCGGCGCGGAGCGCGTGCTGAACCTCGACCCGGCGATCTGCGGGCTCGCGCCCGGATCGCCCATCCCGCTCGCCCCCGAACAGCACGACATGGAACGCCGCCTGGCCTCCCTCACCGCGATGGGAGTGGATCACCAGGTCGTCGCCGCACCTCCGTTCCTGTTCGCCTCCGAGTCCGACGACGACCGGCTCACGCTGGAGGTCACGCGCCTGGCCAACGACGCGCTCGCCGAGTTCGTCGCCGGCTCGGGCGGCCGCCTGTCCGGCCTGGCGACCGTGCCGGTGGGGCATCCGGGCGCGGCGGACGAGCTGGCCCGCTGCCTGGACGAGCTCGGCATGGTGGGCGCCACCCTGGGCACCTTCGGCGGCGGACGGGAGCTCGACGACCCGGTCAACGAGGAACTGTGGCAGGCCCTCGCCGCACGGCGCTGCTTCACGCTGCTGCACCCGAGCCGCGTCTCCTCCCGCGACCGGCTGGCCGACTACCACCTGGTCCAGCTGCTCGGCTACCCGATGGAGACCGCGCTGGCGACGTCCCGGCTCGTCTTCGGCGGTGTGCTGGACCGGCACGACCTGGTCCTCTGCCTCGCGCACGGCGGCGGGTGCGTCCCCGCCGTCAGCGGCCGCCTCGATCTGGGCTGGCGGCGCAAGCCGGTCGCGCGGGTGACGAGCCGCACGCCGAGCGACTACCTGCGCCGGCTCCTGTACGACACCGCGGTGTTCGACACCGGCGCCCTCGGCCGGCTGGTCGAGGACATGACGGCCGCCCACGTCCTCCTGGGCACCGACACCCCGTTCGACCTGGTCGACCACGACCCCTTGCGGACGGTGCGCGCGTTGGGCGTGGACGCCGGGCAGGAGACCGCCATCCTGGGAGGCAACGCCGCGCGTCTGCTCGGATTGCGCGTCGCCCGGCCGGACCCGGACGAACGGGTCGAAGAACCCTCCGCTCCCCCCATCCCCGTCGAAGGACACCCCACATGAGCACCGACAAGGCGGCGACCGATCTGCCCCGGCCTTCCCTGGCGGAGACCGTCGCCAGGAGGATCGAGGCGCGCATCGCCGAGGACGCCCTGGCCCTCGGCCACCGCCTCGGCACCCGGGACAGCCTGCGCCGCGAGTTCGACGTGGCGGCCGCGACGCTCAACGAGGCGGTCCGCCTGCTGACCTCGCGCGGCACGATCTCCGTCCGTCCCGGCGTCAAGGGCGGGATCTTCGTCGCGTCCCCGCCGCCGCTGGTGCGCCTGGGCCGCAAGATGCTCGAACTCAGCGGAGACTCGGTCTCGGTCTCCGACTGCCTGGTCATGCGCGACGCGCTGGAACCGTTGCTCGTGCGGGAGGCCATGCGGCATCGCACCGAAGCCGACATCGCGGATCTGCGCCGGCTGGCCGAGGCGATGGCCGTGGCCGTGGAGAGCGACGCCCAGGACGGTGTCGGTTACCTCGCCGCCAACTGGGCCCTCCACCGCCGGATCGCCGAGATAACCCCGAACAAGGTCCTGCAGCACACCTATATCTCCCTGCTGGAGTTCGTGGAGAACAGGCTGCGCGGCGTCACGTCCAACGAGCCGTCCACGCGATACGTGGACGGGCCGGCCGTCCACAAGGAACTGGTGGAGGCCATCGCGGGCGACGTCCCCGACCGCCTGGACGCGGCCGTCGCGGCGCACGCCGCGCTGACCGCCACCCGCGGAGGCGGCACATGAACACCCGGCAGACGGCCCTGCTCGTCATCGACATGCAGAACGACTACTGCCATCCCGACGGTGTGTTCGCGCGGGCCGGGCTTCGCGTCACCGGACTGGACGACCTCGTCGGGCACGTCAACACCCTCACCGCCGCCGCCCGCTCCGCGGGCCGGCCCGTCATCTGGGTGCGGATGGAGTGGGCGCAGGACGCCGAGGTGGGGCTGCTGGCCGAGCGGAGCCCGTTCCTGCGCGCGAGCGGACTGAGGCGCGGGACGTGGGGCGGCGAACTGCTCGCCGGTCTCGACCGCGCGCTGGGCGACCACGAGATCACCAAGCCGCGCTTCGACGCGTTCCACCGCACCGAGCTGGACGGACTGGTGCGCGACCTCGACGTCGGCACGCTCGTGGTGGCCGGTGTGCGCACCGACTTCTGCGTCGAATCGACCGTCCGCGCCGCCTTCTTCCGCGACCTGCGCGCGATCGTGGCGCGGGAGGCGGTCGCCGGATACATCGAGGATCTGCACCTGGGCAGCCTGCGCCTCATGGGCACCGTCTTCGCCGAGGTCGTCCCCGTGGCCGACGCGGCCGACGCACTGGCCCGTACGCCGGGAGAGCGCTGATGCCCCTGATCGAGGTGACCCTGGTCGCCGGCCGGCCGGCCGGGCAACTGCGCACACTGATCACCCGCCTGACGGAGGCCGCCGAGGAGGCCACCGGGGCACCCCGACGCAACATCCGCGTCATCCTCCGCGAGGTGCCCGCCACCCACTGGGCCGCCGGAGACGTGACCATCGAAGAACGCAACGAGGAACAGCCATGAACCTGATCCCCCATGTCATCGACGGCCGGGAGACCGAGTCCCGCCAGAGCAGCCGATTCTCCACCGTCGACCCCTACACCCGGCGGCCCTGGGCGGAGGTGGCGCTCGGCGGCCGGGAGGAGGCCGGTCTCGCCGTCACGGCCGCGCGCCGCGCGTTCGACGAAGGCCCCTGGCCGCGCATGGGGTACGCGGAACGGGGCGCGATCCTGCACAGGCTGGCCGACCTGGTCGAGGCCAACATCGACGAGCTCTCCCTGGCCGACACCACCGACATGGGCAAGCCCGTCTCCGACACCCGCGGCAAGGACGTTCCGCGGTCGGCCTACAACTTCCGGTTCTTCGCCGACCACGCGCGGCTGTCGGCCGCCGAGGCACTGCCGATGGACAGCGGCCACCACGCCTACACCCGCTTCGAACCGGCCGGTGTCGTCGCCGCCATCGCGCCGTGGAACTTCCCCCTCATGCTGGAGACCTGGAAGATCGCCCCGGCGCTGGCGTGGGGCAACACGGTGGTGCTGAAGCCGGCCGAGCAGACCCCCGCCTCCGCGTCCCTGCTGGCGAGGCTGGCACTGGAGGCCGGGATGCCGCCCGGCGTGCTGAACGTCGTCCACGGCTACGGACCCGGCTCCGTCGGCGAGGCGCTCACCAGGGACCCGCGCGTCGACCGCATCACCTTCACCGGTGAGTCCGCCACCGGCCGCGCCATCGCCGGGGCCGCGGCGGCGAACCTCACACCGGTCAGCTTCGAGCTCGGGGGCAAGGGCGCCAACCTCGTGTTCGCCGACGCCGACCTGGACCTCGCCGCCTCCTGGTCCATCAAGGCCATCTTCAGCAACGCCGGACAGGTCTGCCTGGCCGGCAGCCGCCTGTTCGTCCAGCGCGAGGTCTACCAGGAGTTCCTGGACCGCTTCATCGCCGCGGCCGAGGCCCTCGTGCCCGGCGACCCCAAGGACCCCGCGACCCAGCTCGGCCCCCTGGCCTCCGAGGAGCACTACGCGAAGGTGAAGGCGTACCTCGACGGGGTGCCCGGCGAGGGCGGCAAGATCGCCACCGGCGGCGTGGGCGCCGAAGGGCTGTTCGTCCGGCCGACCGTGGTCCTCGACGCGCCGCCGACCGCGCGCGTGCGCCGGGAGGAGATCTTCGGTCCGGTCGCCGTGGTCACGCCCTTCGACACCGAGAACGAGGCCGTGGCGGCGGCCAACGACACCCCGTACGGCCTGAACGCGATGGTGTTCACGGAGAACCTCTCCCGAGCGCACCGGGTGTCGGCCGCCCTGAAGGCCGGCACGGTGTGGACGAACTGCTTCTTCATCCGCGACCTGCGCGCCCCGTTCGGCGGGGTCGGGGACTCCGGCCTCGGCCGCGAGGGCGGCACCTACAGCCGCGAGTTCTTCACCGAGCCCAAGGCCGTGGTCATGGCGATCGACACGAATCGATGACCCGGTCGGAAGCCCCGGACGAGTCCGGCGGAACAAGGGTGAGCCGCGGTCAGAGGTTCACGCGGTAGACGGTCGGCGGCCGGCCGGTGCGCCCCTGCTGCTGGCTGCCGGTCGGCGTGGCGATCCCGGCTCGTTCCAGGCGCTTGAGCACGCGCCGCGCGGTGCGCTGCTGCACGTCCAGGTGCCCGGCGACATCGTGCGCGGTCAGGCCGTCCGGGCGGTCGGTGACCAGTTCGCGCAGCCGGGCGAGCGTCTGCGCGTTGAGGCCGACGCGGCGGGCCAGCAGCGGCAGGCTCTCGGCGCCGCGCTCGGCGGGGGGCTCGTCGCCGTCGGCGGGCTCGATCACGATGTCGACGTCGTCGGCCATCGCGACCACGCCCACCGAGGCGCCGATCGCCTCTGCCCGGCCGAGGGCCCGCTTGGCCAGGGACTCCGCCTCCGCCGCCGTGCGGCCGATGCCGAAGCCGACGTGCACGGTCGGGTGCCGGGCGGCGAGCCGGTCGAGCAGCGGCAGCCGGGTGAACTGCTCGGTGGCCTGCTCCAGGAGGCCGCGGGTGGTCACCATCAGGTGGCGCCCGCCGGGCAGCGGCGCCAGGCTGCCGCCCAGTGTCACCACGTCCGCCGCCAGGGTGTCGTCGGGGCCGGGAAGCTCGATCAGGCCCAGCGCGACCTGGGCGTCGCCGACCTGCTGCCCGACCGCGGTCAGGGTGAGGGCCTGGATGGTGGAGCGGATCGAGAAGCGCGACGGGGCCAGCCGCACGGTGTGCATCAGGGGTTCGAGCACGTTGTAGGCGGAGCCCAGGCAGGTGATGGCCACCCGGGTGTCGTGCCGGTCGCGCGCGGTGCGGTGGAACGCGACGATGTCCTCGGACGTGAGGCCGGCCTTGTAGGGCAGCACCTGGACCTGGTCGGTCGGCAGCTTGGCCTCGGTGAGGGTCTCCATCACCTCGGCGCGGCGGAGCGTGTCGACCGAGAGGCGCGTCACGTCGTGGCCCAGGCGCAGGAGCTCCACCAGTGCCCGCAGCAGTGTCGCGCCGTCGTAGGACACGTACATCGAGGGCCGCGTCACCACGCCCGCGGCCGTGGCCGTGGTGTACGGGACCACGCCGGTGAACAGGAACGCGTCGACCTCTTCCAGGGCCGACGCGACGACCTCCACGGCCTCGCCCTCGTGCCGGTAGGCGAGGCCGGTCATGATGGCGCCGCCCATCTCGGTGCCCACCGCGATGGCGCGGTGGACCAGGTCTTCGGGACCCACGACCCCGATGGTGATGGGCACTCTCTGCTCCTCTATTTAGGTCCAGCCCTCAACCGGCTAGGTTAGTGCACTACTCGCAGGGTTCGTTACCTTCCCTGCTCGTCCTCTTGACGGATTTCTTCAGGTGACATAACTTTCGGCCCAGACCGTAAAAGGGTACGGCGCGACGACGAGGAGAGGCATGGGCGCGGACGGCGGACGGTTCCCCGATGTGCTGGGTCCGGGCGGCCGGACGATCGGAGCCGAGGAGCGCCGGGCGGTCCTGCGCGTCCTCGACAGCGCCGTGCTGTGCAGCACGTTCGGCACCGAGACGCGCGCCCTCGAGGCCGAGATGGCCGCGCTGTACGGCCGCCGCGCGGCGGTCGCGTCGAGTTCGGGCACGGCGGCGCTGCATCTCGCCGTCGCGGCGGCACGCCTCGACCCCGGGGACGAGGTCATCACCACCCCCATCTCCGACTTCGGAACCGTCGCGCCGATCCTCGCGCAGAACGGGGTGCCCGTCTTCGCCGACGTCGATCCGGCGACCGGCAACCTGGACCCCGCCGCGGTCGAGGCGGCCGTCACCCCGCGCACCCGGGCGATCATCGCGGTGCACCTGTTCGGCGCGCCCGCCGACCTCGCGGGGCTCCGCGCGGTCGCCGACCGGCACGGCCTGATCCTCGTCGAGGACTGCGCCCAGGCCTGGCTCGGCACCACTCCCGGGGGCGACCTGCTCGGCACGGTCGGCGACATCGCGTGCTTCAGCCTCCAGCAGTACAAGCACATCACCGCAGGTGACGGCGGTCTGTGCTGCACCGACGACGACGAGTTGGCCCGCCGCATGCGGCTGTTCATGGACAAGGGCTGGGACCGGACGATCGGGCGGCTGCACCTGTCGCTCGGCCTCAACTACCGCATGACCGAGCTCGTGGCCGCGGTGGCCCGCGCCCAGCTCGCCAAGGCAGCCGGGGTCGTCGCCCGCCGTGCCGAACGCGCCGGGCAGCTCCTCTCCTCGCTCCAGGACCTGACCGGAATCGGCCTCCCCGATCCCGCCGGGCACGCCTGGTGGCTGTTCCCGTTCACGGTGCCGGACCACCCGGGCAACCGCGTCTGGGCGGAGGCGCTCGTCGCGGAGGGCGTTCCGGCGGTCGCCGGGTATCTGGAGCGCCCCCTGTACGCCAACCCCGCGCTCGCCGACGAGCCCGTCTACGGTTCTTCGCGCTTTCCGCTGGAGGGCCGGTCGTATCCGGCCGGGCTCTGCCCGAACGCGGAGCGGCTCATCGACCGGACGCTGGTCGTCCTGCACTGGAACGAGGGCTACACGGCCGAGCACGTGGAGGTCATCGCCCACGCGGTGCGCCGCGTGCACGACCGGCTGGCGTGAGGGCCGGGTCCGCCGGGCCTCACGGGCACGACCGACGCATTCCGGCGGCACCGCGTCCGGACGTCCGGCCACCGGGAGACGGGCCGCGAGGCGTTCACCGCGCTCCTCGCCGCCCGTTCCCGCACCGGGTCCGGCTGATCAGTGCGCCGCGGCGGCGTGCAGGTCCTCCAGGCAGGCGATCACCCGGTCGCGCTCCGAAGACGGCAGCGCGGGGCCGTACGGGTCGTGCGCCGCGGCCTCGGGGATGAGCCCTTCCCAGACCGCCGCCCACAGCATGCGCTGCACGTATCCCTCGATCGGCGCGTAGAACGTCGCCGCCGCGAACCGGTCGAGGCGGTCCGAGGCCTCGACGAACGCCGTGTGGTCGCGTCCGGTCCAGGCCCGCAGCACGTCTGCGCTCAGCGCGGCCTGCGCCGCGGCGATGCCGACGAGCGCGGTGTCGGCGCCCCACATGAACGAGGGGCCGAACATGCGGTCCTCGCCGGTGATGGAGAGCCTGCCGGTGCCGCGGCCCGCCCAGATCGCGTCCTGGCAACCGATGGCGCTGTCGAGCGTCGCGGTCTTGACGCCGAGCATCGCGGGGAGCGCCAGCAGGTCGCGGATCAGCTCGGGCGGGTACGGGTAGCCGCCCGCCTCGTCGTGCAGGAGGAACCCGACGAGCGGCAGCCCGCTCTCGGAGGCCACCCGCTGGTGCAGCCGTACGGCCTGGCCGTGCCCGTCGGGCTCCTCGCGGAGCGCGGCCAGCGGGTAGACCATCACGGCGTCCGCCCCCAGCTCCGCCGCCCGCACCGCCATCGCCACCGTCGCGTCCGAGGCCGCGGCCAGTGTCGGGGCGGAGACCGACCGCGGCACGCCGACGCCCGCCACGATGGGCGCCGCGGTGGCCAGCCGCCAGGTGGTCAGCACCCGGGCGCGGTCGTCGGCGGACAGGTGCAGACCGCGCCCGGTGTGGGCCCACACGGCCACGCCGCCGATCGGTTCGGCGGCGATCCGCGCGGCGTAGGCCGCGAGGGCGTCGTGGTCCACGACGCCCTGCCGGTCCATCGGGGTCACCACGGCGGGCAGGAGCGTGCCGCGCAACCGGTCGACCAGGTCGTGCATCGTCGGGTCTCCGTTCCGGATCACAGGTCGTGGCCGAGGCCGGGGGCGGTCGGGACGTCCACCCATCCGTCGACGGCGGTGAACACCGAGGGTGCCAGCGGTTCCTCCCGCACCAGCAGCGGCCCCACCAGGTCCGCGGGCACGGTGGCGCCCGGCAGCGCGGCGGCCAGGTGCAGCGCGGCCAGCGTCGCCACGCCCAGCTCCGGCATGGAGCCGATCTTGACCGCCAGCCCCGCCGCCTCCGCGATGGCCGCGATCCGCAGGGCGGGGTGCAGCCCGCCCACCTTGAGGATCTTGATGTTGAGCACGTCGGCCGCGCCGCGCCGCACGATCTCCAGCGCGTCCTGCGGCGACTGCATGCTCTCGTCCACCATCACCGGGACGTCCAGGCGCTCGCGGAGCCGGGCCAGTCCCGCAAGGTCCCAGTGCGGCAGCGGCTGCTCCAGCAGGGAGAGCCCGGCGTCGGCCATCCTGGCCAGCACGGGCAGCGCCGAAAGGTCGTAGCCCTCGTTGGCGTCCAGGCACAGTTCGGCCCCGGGGGGCAGCACGGCCCGGACGGCGCGCACGAGGTCGAGGTCGCGCTCGGGGTCGTGGCCGCCCTTGATCTTGATGTGCCGGAACCCGCGCCCGGCGTGGTCCGCGGCCTCCGCCGCCATCTCGTCCGGCGTGCCGAGCCCGACCACCCAGGCGATCGGGACGCGGTCGCGCACCCGGCCGCCGAGCAGCGCGGTGACCGGCCATCCGGCGAGCCGCCCGGCCAGGTCGTGCAGGGCGATGTCGAGGGCGGCCTTGGCGACGTGCTGCCCGCGCAGCGCGACGTCCATCGCGACGTGCGCGCCGGCCCGGTCGAGCGGGTCGCGGCCGATCAGGGCGGGGGTCAGATGCTCCTCGACGGCCGCGGCGACGCCCGCCAGCGTCTCGCCCGTGTAGGCGGTCATCGGCGAGGTCTCGCCCACGCCGATCGCCCCGTCCGCCGTCTCCACCTCCGCCACCAGGCTGATCAGCTCCGTGCTGACCCCGCTGCTGATCCGGAACGGGCGGCGGTAGGGGGCCCGGACGACGCGCGTGCGGATCGCGGCGATCGGGCCTCCGGTCGCGGGCGGGCGCTCGCCGGGGCGGGGGAGGGCGACGCTCAAGGCTGACTCCTCTGCTGGGGTCGCAATGAGAGGGCAAATGATTTACGGTCTAGACCGTAAGTAGCGTGCTTGGCTGATGTCAATGCCACCGACGACTGGAGGGCGGCCCCATGCGCCTCGGCCTGTATCTGAACCTGTACGGCGACGCGGCGGACCGCCCGTCCCTGGACGACGCCGTCGAGCAGGCACGGCTCGCCGAACAGGCCGGCTTCGCGTGGGTCGTGCTGGGCGAACGCCACCTGCACCGGCCCGGCTACCACGAGATCCTCACCTCGCTGACCTGGATCGCGGCGCACACCGAACGCATCGGGCTGGCCACCGCCGGGATCGTCGCGCCGTTCTACAACCCGGTCGCGCTGGCCCAGACGCTCGCGCACATCGACGTGCTGTCGGGCGGCCGGCTGACGGCCGGGTTCGTGCTCGGCTACCGGCCCGAGGAGTTCGCCCTCTTCGGGGTGCCCCAGCGGGAGCGGGTCGCCCGGTTCGAGGAGTGCCTGGAGCTCCTCACCCGGCTGTGGACGGCGGACGAGGTGACGTTCGAGGGGAGGTTCACGCAGGTCGAAGAGGCGTTCCTGGCCCCGCGCCCCGTCCAGGCGCCGCGCCCGCGGCTCTGGAACGGCGGCCGGGTTCCGGCCGTGCTGGAACGGACGGCGCGCATGTGCGACGGCTGGACCACCTCGTTCAACGAGGTCGACGCCGACCTCCCCGGGAAGATCGAGGAGTACCGCGCGTACGAGCGGGGCCCCGGCACGCTGGGCGCCGAGGTCATCGTCTGCCGAGAGGGCTACTGCGCGCCGACGTCGCAGGGGGCGCGCGAGGCGCTGGAGGCGCCGCTGCGCGACCTGTACGACGCGTACACGGGCTGGAAGCGCACATCCTCGGACGCGGGCCGCTACGCGCAGGGCTGGGAGGAGATCGCCGCCCGGAGCGTGATCGGCTCGCCCGGCCAGTGCGAGGAAAGGCTGGCGCACTACGCGGCGATGGGCGCCGACGGGGTCGTGCTGCGCGTCCAGCCGCCCGGGATGCCGCAGGCGGACGCACTCCGCACCATCGAGGCTTTCGGTCACGTCATTTCCGGCTGAGCCCGAAACTCGTGCCTGACCTTGGCCGCCGCGGACACGATGTCGGCGAGCGCGTCCTCGTCCGCCATGAGGAGGTTCTGCCGGATCCAGACGACCGAGTCCTCGGCGGTCTCGGCCACCGGGCAGGACGCCTCGCCCACGTACGGGCGGAGGGCGGCCTCGCGGGACAGGGAGCGGTAGCCGGCGTCCAGCGGGACCCCCTCGGCCGCCATCGCCGCGACGAAGTCGGCCTTGGACCGCCCGCCGAACTCCGCCGGCACGTAGCGCACGACGCCGAGGTGCCTGCCGTGCCGCGTCGTTCCCTCCGGTCCCGGCAGCAGGCTCAGCCCGCCGACCGCCGCCAGTTCCCCGGCCAGGTACGCGGCGGCGCGTTCGCGGGCGGCCACCTGGCCGTCGAGCAGCGAGAGCTGGGGAGTGAGCACGGCCGCCTGGAACTCGGTCATGCGCAGGTTCCAGCCGATCTCGGGATGCTCGTACCAGCCGCCGCCGAGCCGCCGCCCGACGTTGTGCAGCGACCAGAGCCGCTCGTAGACCTCCCGGGAGCCGGTCACGACGATGCCGCCCTCCCCGGCGGTCATCGCCTTGCTCGACTGGAAGCTGAAGCAGGCCACGGCGCCGAGCGATCCGGCCGGACGCCCGTGCCGCGCGGCGCCGTGCGCCTGCGCGGCGTCCTCCACGAGCGGGATCCCGAACGCCTGGAGGCTCTCGGTGCCGGCGGGAGCACCGGCCAGGTGCACGGGCATGATCGCTCTGGTGCGCGGTGTGATCGCGCGTTCCACCGCCGCCGGATCCAGGTGCAGCGTGTCCGGGGTGACATCGGCGAGCACGGGCCGGGCGCCCGCGAGCACCACCGAGGTCGCGCTGGCCACGAACGTGTAGGCGGGCACGATCACCTCGTCGCCCGGGCCGACGCCGAGGGCGCGCAGTGCGAGGAAGAGCCCGACCGTGCCGTTCACCACGCAGACGCCGTGCTCGGCGCCCACGGAGGCGGCGAACGCCGTCGCGAACTCGGCGACCCTGGTCCCGGCCGTCGCGCCCCACGCACCGCCGTCCAGCACCTCCAGCAGCAGCGCGCGCTGCTCGGGAGTGGCGGGCGGCGGCCAGGCGGGCCAGCCGGAGGTGTGGACGGGGGTGCCGCCGTCGAGGGCCAGCCTCATCGTGCTCCTTCCAGAAGCCGGGTCATCGTGCCGAAGAGGAGCAGGTCGCGGTCGGCCGGGTCGAGCGGTGCCAGCACCACGCGGCCGAGGCCGACGCGCAGGTCGAGGAAGAGCGCGTCCGAGCCGAACACCATGCGGTCCGCGCCGACGGCCGACACCAGCCGTGCCAGATGCCGGGCGGTCATCCGCGAGCCGCAGATCTCCAGCACCACGTTGGGCCGGCGTTCCGCGACGTCCGCCGCGGCGGCGAAGCCGGAAGGCCACAGCCCGGCGTGCCCCATCAGCAGCGGGACGGCCGGATGGCGTCCGGCGACGGTCGCGAAGCGCGCCGGGTCGGACCAGGGCGAGCCGTACTCGCCGTGGGACAGCACGATCGCGCCGGACGCGGCGGCGAGGGCGAACGCGGGCTCGTAGCCGGGGTCGTCGAGCCGGTGCTCGTGCGTGTCCGGGTGCAGCTTCACACCGATCACACCGGGCTCGCCGAGGAGGTCGCGCAGCCGGCCGGGGGCCTCCGGGTCGTGCGGATCGTACACGGCGTAACCGAGGAACCGGCCGGGCCACCGGGCCAGTTCCGCAAGCAGGAGGGCGTTGCCCGCGCGGGCGTCCGGGCCGACGCCCAGCAGGTGCGAGACGCACATCGTGGCCACGCCGCAGCGGTCCATCACCGCGACCAGGCTCTCGGTCGAGGTGTCGGCGATGGCGAAGTTGAACCAGCCGCCGAGGTGGCCGTGGGCGTCGATGACCTTGCCGCGCCAGGCGTGCGGGCCGCTCATCGGCCGTCCTGATCGAGCTTGAGCAGGGCACGCGCGTTGCCGCCGGCGATCAGCGCGATGTCGGTGTCGGGGAGGTCGAGATGGTCCAGCTGGAAGCGCGGCCCGGCGTCGTCGCCGACCGGCGCGCCCGTGCCGAACCACACGCGGTGCGCGCCGTGACGGCGGGCCAGCCACTCGACGCTCTGGTGACCGTTCAGCGTCGCGGTGTCGACGCCGATCCGAGGGTGGGCGTCCATCAGGTCGGCCAGCTCGCGCAGGCTCCGGTACCCGGTGTCGGTGAGGATGAGGCGCAGCCGGGGGTGCCGCGTCGCGAGCCGGTGGATCTCGTCGAACGTCGCCGACCGCCAGCCCAGCAGCACCGCCGTGCCCTGGTCGGCCAGGTCACCGGCCAGCGCCGACCCGTGCGGACCGGTGAGCGCGAATCGGTGCTCGGCCGGGCAGAGCCGCACCAGCCGCGCCGCGGTGCCACCGGTGCCGAGCGGTCCCGGCACCAGGACGGGCACCCGCACGAGCCGGTCGGACACCGTCCGCGGCGGGCGGGCGGTCGGGTCGTAGAAGAGCGCGTGGGAATGCACGACGCAGGCCAGGTCGATGCGGTGCCGGTCGAGTTCGGCGACCAGGCCCCGCTCGTCCGCGCTCGCCACGTCGTCACCGGGGATCGGGCCGAGCACCCGGTCGATGTCGATGATCACGGGCCGGTCAGCCCTTGAGACCCGTCATCGCGATGCTGTCGGTGAGGTAGCGCTGGAGCAGGCCGAAGACCAGGAGGCTCGGCACCACCGTGATGGTCGCGCCCGCCATGATCTGGTTGATCGGCACGTTCTCGCTCTGCAGCGTCGCCAGCCCGACGGTGAGCGTCTGCATCTCACCGGACTGCCCGATGACCAGCGGCCACAGGAAGTCGTTCCAGTGCCAGAGGAAGACGAAGACCCCCAGGGTGGCGAGCGCGGGCCGCACCAGCGGCAGCACGATCGTGGTGAAGATCCGCCATTCCGAGGCGCCGTCCATCTCGGCGGCCTCGAAGAGCTCGTCCGGGAGCTGCACGATGAACTGCCGCATCAGGAAGATCGCCTGCACGTTGGCCAGCGTCGGCACGATCATGCCCCAGTAGGTGTCCACGCCGTTCAGCCGCGAGACCAGGATGTAGGACGGGATGAGCGTGGCCTGGAACGGCACCATCAGCGTGGCGAGCAGCGCCCAGAAGAGCGCGTCACGGCCCGGGAAGCGCTTCTTGGCGAACGCGTAGCCCGCCATGGACGCGAACAGCAGGATCAGCACGACCGACACGAACGAGAAGATCAGCGAGTTGAGCGTCCAGCGCGGGACGTCGGAGCTGGACAGCACGTGCTCGAAGTTCGCCAACGTGATCTTGTCCGGCAGCAGCGCGTCCGGGAAGGTCTGCCCGCTCTCGGGGGCGAACGCGACGAGCACCATGGCCGCGAACGGGGTGATGGTGACGATCGCGGTGAGCACCAGCAGCACCGGCAGCGTGAGCCGCCCGGTGCGCGCCGCGGTGCGGGAAACCGCCATGGCGGTCAGTCCTCCTTTCCGAGGAACCGGCGCTGGACGAGCGAGACGCCCAGCACGAAGATGAAGATCACCAGCCCGATCGCACTCGCGTAGCCGAAGTCGAAGAACTTGAAGCCCGAGTCGTAGAGCAGGTAGACGAGCGAGTAGCTGGATCGCACCGGCCCGCCGCCGGTCATCACGTACATCGCGTCGAAGACCTGGAACGCGGTGATGGTCTCGATCACCAGCACGAAGAACAGCACCGGCCGCAGCAGCGGCAGCGTGACGTGCCGGAACCGCTGCCACGGCCCGGCGCCGTCGATCATGGCCGCCTCGGTGAAGGACCGCGGGATCGCCTGGAGCCCGGCGAGCAGGATCAGCATCGAGTAGCCGAAGCCCTTCCACGCCGAGGTGAGCGCGATCGAGGGGAGCACCAGCTCGCCGCGGCCGAGGAAGTCGACCGGGCCGATCGAGGCGAGCCCGAGCAGCCCGTTGACGAGCCCGTCCTCGGCGTCGTAGATCCACTTCCAGATCACGGCGGCGAGCACGATGCTCGTCACGTACGGCAGGAAGAAGATCCCCCGGAACAGCCCGCGCCGCCAGACCACCTGGTGCAGCATCGCCGCGGTGGCCAGCGACATGAGCACGGTCAGCGGCACGAAGATCACCACGTACAGCAGCGTGACCGTGAGGCTCTCGCGGAACAGCTCGTCGCCGCCGAGCCGGGTGTAGTTCTCGAGCCCGACGAACGTCCACTCGCCGCTCAGCCGGTAGTCGGTCAGCGACAGGAAGACCGCCCCGAGCACCGGCCCGAACCTGAACACCACGAACAGCAGGAGCATCGGGGCCGCGAAGAGCAGACCCACCCGGGCCTGCCGGCGGCGGCGGGTCCGCCCGCCGCCGCCGGGCGGTGACGTGCCGCTCGCCGCCCGGCCCCTCGCGGCGGTGTCGCCGGGTGGAGAGGTGACGGGAGCCGTGCTGGACGTGGGCACAGACGCCTCCTCGGATCCGTGGCCGGGGCCGCCCGGACCCGGCCGTTCGTTCGCGTTCATCCGCGGTCGGCTAACGCTGCCTCGCCAGCAGGTCGTCCGACTGCTTCGCGGCGTCCTCCAGGGCCTGCTTCGGCGTCTTCTTGCCGGTGAGCGCGGCCTGGATCTCGGTGCGCAGCAGCGCCATGACCTGGCGGGCGGCCGGGTTGGCGTCCCCCGGGTAGGTGTACTGCAGGGCCTCGGCGAACTTGGCCGCGCGGGGGTTGGGCGCCGGGACCTTCACGTCGGTGCGCGGGGACACGAAGCCCGAGGCGGTGCCGAGGCTGGTGATCTGCTTGGGGTCGATCATGAACTTGAGGAACTTCTCGGCCGCCGCGGTGTGCTCGGATCTGGCGTTGACGGCCAGGCCGCCGGGGATGCCGAAGCCGACGCGCTTCTTGCCCTGCAGCGGCAGGCCGACGACGACGTTGTCCTGACCCCAGGTCTTCGCGGCGATCTCGGCGTCGGCCGGGACGTTCATCAGCCCGGCGGCGACCTGCTGCTTGCCGAGCGCCTGGTCGGCGACGACGTTCTTGTTGGTGAGCGCGCTCTTCGGCACCGCGCCCTGCTTGTAGAGGTCGGTGAGGAACGTGAGCGCCTCTAGCCCCTCGGGGCTGTTGAAGGCCGCCTTCTTGCCGTCCGGGGTGAAGACGCTGCCGCCCGCCTGCCACAGCAGCGGATAGAAGTTCATGTTGAGCGAGGCCTCGGGGGACGCCGAGTAGTCGAGCGTGGCGAAGCCCTTGGCCTTGAGCTTGGGCGCGGCCGCCTTGATCTCGTCCCAGGTCTGCGGCGGCGTGGTGATGCCCGCCTCCGCCAGCAGCTTCTTGTTGAAGATCATGCTGGTCACGGTGTGGTAGATGGGGACGGCGTAGAGCTTGCCGTCCACGCTGAGCGAGCTGAGCGCGTTGGGCAGGAAGGAGCCCTTGGTGGCGGCCACCGCGCCGTCGACCGGCTTGAGCGTGCCGTTGGCGACGTACTGGGGGACCTGGTCGGGGCCGAGCAGGACGACGTCGGGGCCCTTGCCGCCGGACAGGGCGGTGGCGACCTTGGTGTCGCGCCCGTCCCACGGCTGGAGCTCGATCTTGAGGTCGGTGCCGGAGTTGGCGGCCTCGAAGTCCGTCTCGATCTTCTTCCAGTACGCGTTGTTCGCCTGGACGTCGGTGATCACCGGATACATCCAGAGGGTCAGCGACTTGTCGGAGCCTCCGGAGCCGTTGCAGGCGGCGGTGAGCCCGGTGGCCAGCGTGAGTAGGGTGAGCGACGCCGTGAGGCGGCTGCCACGGATCTTCATCGGGACGGGACCCCTTAGTTCGAGGTGACGCGGGGGGCAGGGGGCGGAGCGGGGGCAATAACGGTCTAGGCCGAAAGTAACCGTGCTGGATTTCGGGTGTCAATGCCTGAGAGCGATCCGGGAACATCTCCGCGCCGTCGCCGGAGTCCGGTGGTCCGCCGTCGCGCACCCCGAGCCGCCGGTGCGGATGATCCACCTGGAGCATCGGTTCGCGACGTGACCGGGGGCGAGCTTGTAGATCTTGCTGCCGCCCAGGCGCGCGGACAAGACCGTGCGGGCGGCGGCGACGTCGCCTCCGGTGCCGAGCGTCAGGCGCCGAACGCGTCTTCCAGCGCACGGATCGAGGGCGTAAAAGGCATGCGCCGTCGAGGCCCCACAGCTTTCGGTCAGGGCCGCTGCCGCCCGAGCCGACCGCGGGCTCACCCGGCGCGGGAGTGACCTCCGACAGCACGCCGCAAAGCGCTGCGTACGGCGAGGTACCGCGACCGTCTCTGGGTGCGCGGTCCATCCCGTGCGGCGCGGCGGGTTCCTTTCGCACCCGGCTCGCCGGGCGCCCGAACCTCGATCCCTACACGGCCCGCGAGCCGATCTGCGTGTTCCGCAGGTCCGGTGCGGGCAGGCCGAACAGGTCGGCGGCGTTGCGCCAGGCGACCCGTTCGGCCACCTCGTCCGACAGGCCGGCGGCCGCGACCGCGCCGAACGCCGAGGCCGGATCGATGAGCGTCGAGTCGGTGCCGAAGAGCAGCTGCCGGGGATCGACGGCCGCGGCCACCTCGGCGAACCGCCCCGCCGGGGCCTGCGACCAGCACGGTTCGAGGTAGACCCGGTCGCAGCCGTTCGCCGCCTCGATCGCATGCCGGTACCCGTCCGCGCCCATGTGGCCGGCGATCACCTTCAGGCCCGGGGTCTGCGCGCAGAGCGCGGCGAGGTCGAGCACCGACGTCCCCCACGTGTGCACGAGCGCCGGGCAGCCGAGCGAGCCGAGCAGGGCGAGGGCGTCGCGCATCTGCGGCGAGGTCACCGGCGACCCGGTGTAGTCGGTGTGGATCTTGGCGCCGACGAACCGCCCGGTGGGCAGGTAGGCGTCGAGGTCCTTCTCGGCGTCGGCGAGCCGCCGCGGGTTGACCGTCACGTACCCGTAGAGCCGTTCGGTCGTCTCGAGGACCTCCGCCAGCGCGCGGTTGCCGCCCGGCGCGTCGTAGATGACGGCCTCGGTCGCCGACACGATCGCGAGGTCGATGCCGTAGCGGTCCATGGTCCGCAGGCTCAGGCCGGTCACGTCCATGGTGAAGAACCACGGGCCCCAGTGGGCGTGCACGTCGATGATCACGAGGCGGCTCCGGCGTCGAGTCCGAGGAGGCGGCGGGCGGTCCCGCCCGCGACGGCGGCGACGTCGGCGGGGGCGAGCCCGCCGGTGGCCAGGCGCAGCAGCGGCACGGTCGTCTCGGTGTGCGGCGTGCGCGAGCCGAACACCAGCCGGTCCGCGCCCAGGTGAGCGGCCACGGTCTCCAGCGCGTCGGGGGAGTTGAGGAGGCGGGTGGAGGTGTGGAACCCGGGCTCGTCGGCCGCCGCCACCAGGAAGTCGCCCAGGTGGTAGAAGTGCGTGTCGAGGAAGACGACGGTGGCGCCGAGGCCTCCGAGCGGCCGCCAGAATCGCCGCACGTCGCCGCCCGTGAGCAGGACGAGCCCGTGTCCGGCGGCGCGCTTGGCGACATGCCGGACGGACGGGAAGCCGGCCTCCACGTTCTGCTCGTCCGGGAACAGCCGGACCGCCCGCACCGACGCGGCGGCCAGCCGGTCGATCTCCGCCGCGGCGCCGATCGGGTCGCGCAGGTCGACGGCGCCGACCGGCACCACCTCGGGACGCTCGGCGGCCAGGGCGAGGACCTCGTCGTTGCCCGAGGCCATGTCGAACAGCGCGGCGCGCAGGCTCGCCACCGCCGCGCCCGTGACGCGGTGCGCGGCGAGCGCGCCGAGGACCGTCTCGGGGGTCCCGGACGGGCCGTCCCGATCCGGGTGGGCGCCGACGAGGACGTCGAGATCGAGCGTGACCGTGAGCTCCCCGATCAGACGTTCCGCCGAGAATGCCGTCATCGAACCACTCTCTTTCCGATATCGGTCAAGACCCTAAGCGGGGTGTCGGCTTGGCAGCAAGGGCGAGAAGCCGTTGACGAGCACCGCAACCTCTGATTACGGTCCAGGCCATAAGTCTACAGAGGAGGTACGGCATGTCCTCACGCCGTTCCCGCCACCAGGCCCGGGCCGTGATCGTCTCTGCCCTCCTGGCCGCAACCGTGGTCCAACCGGTCCACCCGGCCCACGCGGCGGCCGCCCCGACGGCGTCCTGCTCGGCGCCGGGCTACACGACGTTCGGCCCCGCGTCCCTGACCGGCGCGATCGTCGGGGCGACGGTGCTCGACGGCAAGGCCTACGTCGTCACCCGGGGCCTGAAGCCGCCGCTGCTCGCCGAGATCGACCTCGCCACCGGGAAGGTGGTCCGCGAGTTCCGGCTGCCCGACGCGCCCGCCGCCGGGGAGGCCGAGGGGGCCTGGGCCACCACCGTGTCCGGCGGCAAGATCTACATCGGCACCTACCCGGTGCCCGACCTCTACAGCTTCGACCCGGCGACGGGCGAGGTGAAGCACCTGCGCTCGTTCGGCCGCAACGGCGGTTTCGTCTGGAGCCTGACCACCGCACCCGACGGGACGATCTACGCGGGCACCTACCCCGACGGCAAGGTCTGGGAGTACGTGCCCGCGACCGGCGCCGTACGCGACTTCGGCGTGCTCGCCGCAGGCGAACGTTACGTACGGGCGGTCGCGGCGGACGCCGACAACGTCTACGCGGGGCTGCTCGACAAGGGCAGGCTGGTCGCGATCCGACGGTCGGACGGCTCCGTGCGCGAGCTGGCGCAGGGCACCACCGGGATCGGCGCGGTGGCCGAGCACGGCGACCGCGTGCTCGCCGCGAGCGGCACGACGCTCCTCGACGTGCGCAAGGACGGCACCGACCTGCGCTCGGTGGACCTCGGCGGCGCCACCCTCGACACCATCGCCTTCGGCGCCGACGGCACGGCCTACCTGGCGTCCCGGCCCAACGGCACCATCTACCGCTACCGCACCGGCGACACCGCGCCGACCGAGCTCGGCACGCCGCGGCTCGGCGAGGAGACGCGCAGGCTGGTCCCGGACGGCGACCGGCTCACCGGCTTCGCCGGCAGCGGCGGCATGTGGTCGATGGACCTCACCACGAAGGCCGTCACCTACACCGACCTCATCGAGGCCGGCCTGACGACCGGCTCGGAACGGCCCCAGTCGATCCTGCTCGACCCGGGCCGCCGGGCGCTCTACGTCGGCGGGCACTACTCGGTGACCGTACGGGACCTGCGCACGGGCGGGCAGCGGCGGCTGTGGGTTCCGGGCGAGCCGAAGGCGATGGTCCGGCGCGGCGGCAAGGTGTACGCCGCGATCTACCCGAGCGGTCAGATCATCGAGCTGGACCCGCGCACCGGCCGGATCCGGAGCCTCGGCTACCTCGGGCAGGGGCAGCAGCGCCCGTGGGACCTGGAGTACGACCCCCGCACCGACAAGCTGCTCGTCGCGACGGCGCCGCTCGGCGCCAACCTCAAGGGCGCGCTGTCGGTGGTCGATCCCGACACCGGCGACAAGCAGGTGTACGTGGACGTCATCCCCGACCAGAGCCTGATGAGCCTCTCGCTCGACTCCGCCAGGGGCGTCGTCTACCTGGGCGGCGACGTGCTCGGCGGGGGAGGCGCGCCGCCCACCAGGACGTCCGCGTCGGTCGCCGCGTTCGACCTGCGCACCCGCAAGGTCCTCTGGCAGGTCGACCCCGTGCCGGGCTACCGGACGTTCCAGGACGTCAAGGCGCACGACGGCGTGCTGTACGGGGTCTACAAGCGCACCGCGAGCTGGTTCGCGATGGACCTCGCCACCCGGACGATCACGCACCAGGGCCCGCTGCCCGGGTACGGCGAGATCGAAGTGCATCGCGGGCGGGTGTTCGCCTCGACCTACTTCGGCGGGGGCAATGTCCACGTCCTGGGCACCGAGGCCAAGCTCGTCGCGACCGGCCTCGGCGACGAGTGGTACACCAACCCGCAGCTGGCCTTCGAGCCCGGCTCCTGGGACGCCTGGGCCCTGGTCGGCCGCGACCTGGCCCGGATCAGGCTCGATCCTCGGTGCCCCGCGCTGACCGTCCCGGCCGGGGTCAGCCGGTGATCGCGATGCGGACCAGATCGCGACCCTTCACCCCGTAGAGCGCGCGGCGCGAGGGATCGAGGGCGAGCTTGGGCTCGCCGCCGAACCACTCGCCCGCCAGTCCGCCGGCGATGGTCCGGACGGTGAGGGCGGCCAGGTCGATCTTGTAGACGGCCTGGCCGTCCGTCGTGTACGCGCTGCGGCCCACGATGTGCAGGTCGGAACCGCGCGCGCCGACCTTCACCGTGCGGGTCACCTTCCGGCGGCGCAGGTCGAACTCGAAGAGCACCCCGGTGTCGGTGACGCCGTAGACGGCCCGCTCGGTGTGCGCGATACCGGGGACGACCTTCGCCCCGGGCACCGGCTCCACCTGCCAGAGCAGCCTGCGGCGACGCAGGTCGTACGCGGCGAGCCGGGCGGTCGTCGTCACGGGCGGCAGGCCGAGCCCCTCCTGGACGTTGGTGCCGATATAGGCGACGCCCCGCCGGCACGTCACCGCGTAGAGGCTCTGCCGTTCGACCACCGGCCGGTGGGTCTCGAACCGTCCGGTGCGCGGCGAGTAGAGCGACAGCGCCCCGTTGACGTGCCCCGGCTCCGGCTGCGTCGTCATCGCGATCAGGCCCGTCGCCGGGTCGTAGGCCAGATCGCGCGGCCTGTCCTGCTGGTTGCCCGTCCTGGCGAGCAGGGTCGCCTCGGCCTCGCCCGGCCGATGCGAGTAGAGCAGCCCCTGGGTGTAGACACCGAGGTAGGTGCGGTCGCGCACGGTCAGCGCGGTCTTGGGCTCCCCGGGGATGCCGAGCCGCGTCCGGGTCCTGGTGGCGAGGTCGTGGATGTCGGCCCCGCCCTTGCCGCCCACGTAGACGCGCCTGCCGTCGGAATGCACCGACATCGGCTGCTCCGGCGCGGCCCTGAACCCGCGCTGGACGAGGTTGACGTAGTCGAGCGCCTTGGTGGCCGGGTCGAACACCAGGACCGCGCCGTCCTGCACCCCGTACACCTTCCCCTCGTGCGCGAGCAGCCGGTGCGTGGCGGCCTCCGGTTGCGCGATGCCGAGCGCCTCCACCTCGCCGCCGTCGAGCGCGCAGCGGTAGAGCGTGCCCGAGGGGCGCCCGGTGAAGTAGACGAAGCCGTCGTGGAGGAGCACGGACGGGACGTACTTCTCGGACGTGGTGAGGATGCGGTGGTCGGCGGGGTCGCTCTTGGACATCACCAGGACCTCGCCGTTGGACGAGATGCCGCCCGCGAGGTGCGTGCCGGAGACGTCCAGGCTGGCCACGAAGTCGCGTCCCGCGAGCGCGGCCGGGAGGATGTCGCGCTTGGCGCCGGTGGCGCGGTCGATCGTCACGAGGTGGGCGCGCGCGCCGACGCCCGCGTAGATCGTGGTCTCGTCGGCGGCGATGCTGCGCACGTACGCCTCGCCCTCGACCGTGACGCCGAGGTCGCGGCTCTCACCGCTCGCCGGGTCGTACTCCACCACGCGGCCCGGCTCGGAGATGGCCAGGAAGACCTTGCCGTCGGGAGAGGCGGCGAGGTTCCAGATGAAGTGATAGGGGTACGCGCCCACCTTGGCCGCCGAGCCGGTCAGGGTGTCCAGGCGGTAGAGGTCGGACTGGCTGTGCGTCCCCACGTAGACGTCGGTGCCGACCTTGCACATCGCCCAGACGCCGATGCCGGTCGGGATGTCGACGTGGGCGGTGACGGCGTCCTTTGCCAGGTCGTACGCGCCGACGACGTTGGGGGACAGTCCGCGGGTGCCCGCGTAGAGAACCCCGTTCACGAACTCGCCGTTGCCGAGCGGGGTGGTGACGCTGGCCGGTCCGAGATCGGTGACCGTGCCCTCCACCTCGTCCGGGGAGCGGTCCGAGGCACGTGCGAGCCCGGGGGACAGGAGGGGCGTACCGCCTGCGACGGCGGCCGCCGCGGCCGTCTGGAGGAACTGGCGACGCTGGATCATGATAGAACCCTTTCGGTCAGGACCGGAAGCCGCCCCTCACACTAGCGTCCACCGACCTTTCGGTCAGGACCCAAATTCGCGAGACCGCCGCGAGCTCCTAGATCGATCACTCGCATCGCCCGTCTCCCACAGGCCCTCCCGGGACGCCGGGATGCCAGGTGTGGGAAGAGGGGCGCGTGCCTGGCCCGCGGCCGATCGCGGAGCCCCACTATGATCACGCCATCATGATCGGGAGGGCGCCGGGATGAGCGGACGCGAGCTCAGCGGGACGCTGGCGCTGCGGCGGCACTGGTGCCGGCCGGATGAGCCCGTCCTGCTGTGCCTCTACTGTCATGGTCCCGCCCTGCGTTTCGATGTGGACGGCCACAACTGGCGGGGCGTCCCGGGCGGTGGCGGACGCGCCGTGTTGAACGCCGTCGGAGCCGGCATGGATTCGGCGTTCCGCGAGGAGAACCTCGACCCGCCGGCGATGGTGGTCTACGGGCCGGGCAGCGGCACGGCCGCGCGGGTGACGCTTCCCGACTCCCCGGAGACTCGCTACTGGGTCCTCACTCCGTACCGGATCGGCATCGTCGCGATGACGCGGGGCGAGGCCGCCGAGTCCGGAGAGCAACGCGAGTCGCAGGCGGGCGTGCTGTCACGGGCCCGCAGAATCGCCGCCGGGGCGGCGGATCTGGGACGCGCGCTCGCTCGTGACCATCCTTATCCAGCGGGTGAACCGGTGCCGCTGTCACGTGTCGCAGGTCTCGCGGAGGTTCCGGCGGCGCAGATCGCGCACCTCGGCCTGGACCGGCGCAAGCTGCCGTCCGGGTACCGCCCCCGCAAGGTCCCTGTCCTGCGGATCGGGCTCCGGGACGGTTCCGGTTTCGACGTCACCGCACCGGACGACGAGGCGGCAGAGCGCCTCGCCCGCCTCGCCACGCAACGTTCCTGACGGGTGACCACGTGCCTCGCAACGAGCAGAAACTGTACGAGATCGCCCGCGCGCACTGGTGCGCGCCCGGCGAGAGGCTGGTCATGGGCGACCACGCGGCCGGGCACATCGGCGCGACCGTACGGGGGCTGAGCGCGGCCCCGCACCCGCCCGCCGTCCCGGGCGGTTCGTCGGTCCCGGACCCGTCGTGGCCCCTGCCGACCGATCCGGTCCGGACGGGCCGGTTCTGGTACGACGAATGGGCCGACGACCCGGTGATCTGGGGGTGGGCGCACGCGCCCGGACCGGACGCGGCGGCGGCCGCGGTCGCCGCCCACATGACCGGGTACACCGACGAGGCGTGGCTGCTGCTCACGGACCGGCGGCTCGCGGTGTCCGTCGAGTCACGGTTCGCGCGTCCCTCCGCGAGGCCGGGCGGGTTGCGTGGTCGCGTCCGCGGCGCTCGCGGCGACCATTCGGACGACCCGGCCGGGCCCCTGACGACCTGCTGGGAGATTCCGTTCACGGCGGTCCGAGGACTGCGGGCGGTGCCGCTCGGCCGCACCCCGCGGCCGGAATGGTTCATCCGGATCGACTTCACCGACGGGTCGGCGTTCGACTTCCGGCCCCGCCGCGGTGCCAAAGCCCCGGACTACGTCCAGTCGGTCTACTCAGGTCTGACGCCCGGGCACTGAACCCAGCGGCCCAAGCTGATCGATTCGGCGCCGCGCATGATCCGGCACGCCCGGCGCCCACCGTCCGTGCGAACTGCCCGGGCGCCGGACGAGTTCCGAGCCGTATAAAAGGACCAAGCAGTTCGTCGGCGATGTCCTCGCCCTCGCGAATGTGTCGCTACCGATGAGCCTGCACGTGGAATGCAATGCCATTCACCTCGGCCGGTTTCCCATTGGCATGCCTCAGGCCGGGTGATCCGGCGGAAACTGGTGGTCCATGGGGGCTGTGCCGCAAGCTTGATCACGATCTGGTCTGTGGACCGTAAGAGTCTTGTCGGTTTTGTGGCGATTTTGTATGTTCGCTTCAACCGGGGGAAGTTCGTTGTCTCGCCGTCCGTTGCCGACGCCGAGATCCGAGGCCGGCCGCGCGCCGGCCGCCCATCTCCCGAGGAGACGCCATGTCCGAGGTCAAACGCCGTGATCTGCTGGCCGGGGCCGCGGCCCTCACCGGGTTCGCGACCGTCGGCCTGCTCCCCGGCACCGCCGCCGCCGCGACCCGGCAGCGCCCCGGTGCCCTCCGGTCACCCTCCCTCACCGCCGGCGACAGGGCGGTGGTCGCCCGCGTCGACGCCCGCCGGGCGCTGCGGCACCTGGAAGTGCTCAGCGACCAGATCGGCTGGCGCATCGCCGGCACCCCGTCGGAGCACCGCGCCGCCCGCTACATCGCCGGCCGTCTGCGCGATCTCGGCTACACGGTCGAACTGCAGCCCTTCCCGGTCGCGGACAAGTACCTGGCGGAGATCCGCTCCCGGGGCGAGCGGGTCTGGCAGTGCAGTGCCTCCCCGCAGGGGGCCGTCGCCGCCGTGGACGGCACGGTGGTGGACGTGGGCCAGGCCACCGAGGTCACCGGCGATGTGCGCGGCAGACTCGTGCTGTTCGACCGGGTGCCCGGTATGGAGACCGCGCAGGCCAAGGCGGCCGCGGGCGCCGGAGCAGCGGCGGCCCTCATCGTCAACGCCCGCTCGGTCACCTATCCCGAGCGCAAGCCCGGCTCCTTCGTCCCGACGATGAACGAGACGGTCGCGATCCCTGTGCTGGGCCTGGCCGAATACCACGGCGAGCGGATCCGCGCGGGCGCCCGGCGGCTGTCCTTCGCGGTCACCCATCACTCGGGGCTGACCTCGTACAACGTCCTGGCCGAGCGGAAGGCGACGCTGCCCAACCCCACCGGCAAGGCCGTCATCGTCAGCGCACACTACGACAGCGTCCCCGGCTCACCCGGCGCCAACGACGACGGCAGCGGAACCGTGCTCTGCCTGGAACTGGCGCGCGTGCTGAGGCGGCTGCCGACCCAGCAGGCGATCCGCGTCTGCCTGTGGGGTTCGGAGGAGTACGGCCTGGTCGGTGCCCGGCACTACGTGAAGCAACTCGACGCGGCGGGCGTCGCGCAGATCACCGGCTGCTTCCAGAACGACATGGTCGCCACCAGTCATCCCCCCGCGGGCACGTACTGGCTGCTGTCCGTGGACGGCGCGGACAACACCACCACGGCCGCGGTGAACGCCGCCGCGCACCGGCTCGGCTACGCCGGTCAGACCAAGGGCCCCACCGCCCGAGGCTCCAGCGACCACGAGGCCTTCTACGAGCGCGGCATCCCGGCGGGCAACTTCAGCTGGCGCGGCAGTGAGGCGCCCAGCCAGTTGGAGCCCTTCTACCACTCGCCCGAGGACACGATCGCCCAGAACGTCAGCCGGGAGCGGCTGCAGGTGTCCCTCGAACTGATCGGCTGCGCCCTCTACGACGTAGCGCGCCGCAAGTAGCGAGAACGGGCGAGGCCTCCGCACCAGCCCGCCCGAACGCAGACCATTCTCGCCGGTCCACGTCGAGGCGCCGGCCGAGACGAGTCCGGGCCACCGCCTCCACACTTCGAGGGATTGGCAGAAGCGGGAACGGGTCTCCTCATGCCACCATAACGGTGATTCGTGAGGAGATCCGTTGCATAGTCTGGTCGTGTCGTTGACCTCCCCCGGGGCGTATCGAACGGTACTGGAGGCGCTGAACGCGCCGCTGCCGCCGGGCGCACCGCGTGGGCGGCATATTCTGATCGAGCCGGGCTCGTACCCGAACACGGGGTTCCGCAGCAAGGGCGACTTCGTCATGACGGCCGTGGAGGGCCTCGGTTCGGTGACGCTCGACGGCCGTACCGTCGGCACGATCGAAGTCACCGGAAAGGTGACGCTGCAGGGGCTCATCGTCCGGAACTGGAGTGACAAGGGCCTCGCGCTGGAGGTTGCGGAAGGCACCATCCTGGCGGAGCAGTGCGAGTTCATGACCCGGTCCCGAATCGCCGTGCGGGCGTCAAAGGGCGCCCAGCTCACCCTGCGGGACTGCGAGGTCCAGGAGGGCGCCGTCGTGTACAGCGCCTCGTCCGGGGGCATGGAGGGCACCTCGGTCACCGGCACCGACGGCAACGCGGTGGCGATCCGCAGCGGCAGCACGGTGACCCTGCGGTCGTGCCGGATCATCGACGCGGGCGGGCACGGCATCTGGGCGACCGAGGGGTCCAAGCCGCTCATCGACCAGTGCACGGTCAGCGGTCCGGCCCTTTCGGGGATCCGGGTCGACGACCGCGCGGAGGCCGAGCTCCGCGACTGCGAATTCCGCGGCTCGGGCCGGACGTCCCTGGTCGCCGTGGAGAAGGGCAAGGCGGTCGCGGAGGACTGCCTGATCGTGGACGCGGGCGCGGACGCGCTGTGGGTGGCGACCGGCGGCTCGCTGACCGCGCGGCGGGTCAAGGTGGAGTCGCCGCAGCGGACCGGCATGGTCGTCGAGAAGGGCACCGTCCGCCTGGACGACTGCGAGGTCGTCAACGCGCCCTCCAACGGCATCTACCTCGCTCGGGATGCGAACCTCATGATGGTCCGGGGCCGGGTCGCCGACACGGGGCGGGTCGGCGTCGAGCTGGACGCCGGCTCGCGCGTCCTGATGGAAGGTACGACGATCACCGGCAACAAGCTCGCGGGCGTGAGCGTGGAACCGGGGGGCGAGCTCGCCATCCGCGGCTGCACGCTGGCGGACAACATCGGCCGGGGCATCCTCACCTGCCTCGGGACGAGCGTGCAGATCGAGAACCTGACGAGCGTCCGCAACGGGAAGCCGGACCGGTTCGACTTCGATCTCGCCGCCGCGACCGGTCAGCGCGCGAAGGGGGCGCCGGCCAAGCCCGGGGGAGACGCGCCGGCCGGGGCCGGGAGCGAAGCACCGGCCGAGCCCGAGGCGGCGCCGTCCGTGTCGCAGGAGCAGGTCGGCGGGTCGGCGGATGTGCTGCTGGCGCGCTTGGAGGCGATGGTCGGTTTGGCGGGGGTGAAGCGTGAGATTCGTAAGTTGACGAATTTGCAGAAGGTGGCTGAGCGGCGGCGGTTGGCGGGTTTGCCGCCGG